>NZ_LUFI01000078.1:0-18456 GCF_005281675.1 Sphingobium sp. MP9-4
GGCCGCCGGCGTGGACGGAGCAGCCGGCGCCACCGCGACGGGCAGCGACAATGCGGAAGGGATCGCCACCATCGGCGGCGGCACCGGCTGCGGCGGGCTGACCGGCGTTGGGGGCGGCGCCTGCGTCGGCACCGGAGCTTCGGGCTGCGCCGTCGCCTCCGCCGCCTCGGCCTGTTCCGCCCCCTGCTCCACGCCCTTCAGCGCCGCCAGCGACATGACGGTCAGTGCAGCCCCCTCCTCGCGCTTCGGCGCGCGGCCCATGCCCAGGTTCAGCAGCGCTGCGATCAGCAACGCGTTGATCCCGAGCGAGGCCGCCGCCGGCCCCGTGACGCGAAAGGGACGCCGCACGCCCGTCATGGCGTCAGAAGGTATTCGCCACGGTGAAGCGGAAGCTCTGTCCCTCGGCGGCGAGCGAGGACAGATGGCGGCGATATTGCTTGTCGAAGATATTATCCATGGCGATGCGGAATTCGAAGCCCTTGGCCACGCCACCCTGCGGCTTGAAGGCGAAGAACAGGTTGTGGACGCTGTAGCCCGGCGTCGCCAGGCCCGACCCGGCCGAGGCGAAGCTGCCCGGCGTCACCTTGTCCTGCCGCTCGGCAAATTCGCCGGTCCAGCCGCCCGACAGGCCGCTCGCCATATCATTATAGCCCAGCGTCAGGCGATAGTCGTTCGCCGGGATGGTGTTGAGATAATCGCCGGTCAGCCGGTTCTTGCCATCGATGAAGCTGGCATTGCCGCGCGCATAGAAGCCGCCCATGCCATATTCGGCCTCCAGCTCGATGCCCTTGAAGCGCGACCGGTTGATATTCTGGAAATAGGGCGTGCCCGCCGCGGCCGAGACGTTGACGATCAGATCCTCGACGTCGTTCTGGAACAGGGTGGTCTTCGCGCGGAAGCGGTCATTCTTGCCCAGCATATCGTCGAAGGACAGAGTGAAGCCGGCTTCATAATTGTCCGACTTCTCGGGCTTCAGGTCCGGATTGTTCGGCCGGGTTGCGCTGCGGGTGAAGATTTCGTCGATATTGGGCATGCGCACGGTGCGCGCGACCGACCCGAACAGGCCGAACCAGGGCGTGAGATTGTAGAGCGCCGCGAGCTTGGGCGACACGCCGCTATCCTTCACCTTGTCGGTCAGGACAGTGCCGCCGACCACCGTGTCGCCCGGCGTCAGTCGGGTCCAGTCGACGCGTACGCCAGGCATGATGGTCAGCTTGTCGGACCAGACGATCTCCAGCTGACCGAACAGGCCATAGCGGTCCATGTCGCCTTCGGGATGGGTGCCCGCGCCCGGCGTCACCGTGCCGTCGAAATTGACGCGGGGGTTGCGCCGTTCCTGCGTGCTCCACTGGCCGCCCAGGATCAGGAAGGTCGTCCAGTCGCCGCCCATGGCGAACTCGCTGGTATTCTGGACCTTGGCCTGCCAGCTTTCATAGGAGAAATCGGAATATTCCAGGTTCGCGCCCAGGAAGGTCGTCTCGGTCTGGTGGACCTTGGACAGCGAATAGGCGACCTGCGCCTCGACATTGAAGAATTTGCTGCCGTCGAAGTCGTTCACATAGCCCAGCACGGCGGTCTTGTCGTGAACCCGGCGGCGCATCAGCGAGCTGCCGGTGGCGGCCGAAATCTGGTCATAGACCTGCGGCGCGTCGCTGATCCAGTCCTGGTAGGACGCCCAGATCGCATGCTTCTTGTTGCCGCCGATCGCGACCCGGCCCTTGACCAGCCAGCTGTCGGATTCGGTGGCGGAGGCAGCGACGGTGTCGCCATTGCCGCTCTTGTAATCGTCGGTGCGGCGATAATTATAGCTGCCCAGCAGTTCGACGCCGTCGACTGGCTCGGTCGCGACGATGCCCGACAGCGTATGGCCCTGCGCATTGGTTTCGGTCGCACCCTTCAGGCGCACGGCCAGCTTGTCGCCGTCGCGCAGGAAGTCCGACGCATCCTTGGTGGTGAAGTTGATCACGCCCGCCAGCGCGCCCGCGCCATAGAGGGTGGAGGATGCCGGGCCGCGCAGCACCTCGACCCGCTTGTAGAGTTCGGGCTCGCTGAAGAAGGCACCCATGCGATATTGTTCGTAGAATTTGGTGACGCCATCGACCGTCATCAGGATGCGGTTGTCGCTGTCGCCGATCGCCGTGCCCATGCCGCGAATGTTGAAGCCCTGGCCGAGCTGGCCGACGCCGCCCTGCACATTGACGCCCGGCATGCCTTCCAACAGGTCGCCGATCGTCGTCGCCTGCAGCTGGTCGATATCCTCCTGGTCGAGCGCGGTCACCGCCTGCGGCGTGTCCAGCGCGACCTTCTCGACGCCTGCGGAGATGATCATCCGGTCGAGCGCGAACTGCGAATCGCTCGCCACCGCGATGTCGTCACTCTGCGCCTGGGCCATTGCCGGCAACGGCAGTGCGATCAGCGCGGTGCCCAGCAGAAGCAGGGTCTTGGACTTGGTCATGAAAAATGCCCCCGTATCATTGTTGCGGCGCATCACGCGCCGGGTTGGCCGCTCTCTAACCGCATTAAATGCTATTGCAAGTGATTCTCACTATATATTATAGAGAGGCGTAACGAAACCAAGGGGAACCCCATTGTCCAACCATCGCCGCCCGGTGAACGCCCTGTTCGCCGCCGCCTTGCCTGTGCTGCTACTGGCCGGCGCGACCGCCGCCCAGGCGCATATGCCCTATGTGCTGCCCACCCTGTTCGACGCCGGAAAGGCCGACCATGTCACCGTCACCTCGGCCTTTGCCGAGGATGCCTTCGTCCCCGAAGTCGCGATGCGCGACGCGCCCTTCCACCTGGTCGCGCCGGACGGCAGCCAGGCGACGACCGGCCCGGTCACCTATCTGCGTGACCTGTCGGTGTTCGAGGCAGATCTGAAGGCGGACGGCACCTATCGCATCACCACCGGCCAGCGCGCCGGGCGCAAGGGCAAGATGTTCCGCGTCGGCGATGCCTGGGTGATGCGCGGCGAAGGCAGCGATCCCAAGCCCGGCGCGCAGGAGGTCGAGGTGCAGAGCATGACGCTGGCCGACGCTTATGTCACCCGTGGCCAGACGACGCAGGCGGCGCTCAAGCCCGTCGGCACGGGCCTCGAAATCCAGCCGGTCACCCATCCCAACGCCATCGTGTCGGGCAGCGACGCCAGCTTCGTGCTGCTGTTCGACGGCAAGCCCCTGCCCGCCACGCAGGTCACCCTGTTCCGCAGCGCTGGCGTGCATGACGGCCGCAAGGTCGCGACCGAGACCAAGAGCGACGCACAGGGCCGCTTCAGCCTGAAGCCCGACGACGCCGGCACCTATCTGATCCTGGTCCGCCATCGCGGCGCCGCACCGGCCGGGTCGGAAACACCCTATCGCAGCTACACCTACACGCTGGCCTTCGACGCCGCCTGATATTCCGGAGACACATCATGAACACCCGTTCCATCCTGATCGCCGCCGTCATTGCCGCCGCCGGCACGCCCGCCTTTGCCGCCCCGCATGAAGGCGGCGCCTTCGTCCACGACTATGACAGCAACCATGACGGCCAGGTCAGCCGCGCCGAGTTCGACGCCGTGCGCGTCACCCGCTTCAAGGCGACCGATGCCAATGGCGATGGCTGGGTGTCGGAGGATGAATATGTCGGCGAATATGCCGCCCGCCTCGAAAAGCAGCTCGCAGAATCGAGCCTGACCGAAGAGAAGAAGACCGAGGAGCGCCAGCGCCAGATCCGCCAGGCCCATGTCCGCTTCAACGTCCTCGACAAGGACAAGGACGGCAAGATGGCGCAGGCCGAATATGACGCATCGGGCGCGCGTGCCTTTGCCGAGCAGGACGCCGACAAGGACGGCATCGTCACCGCCGCCGACGTGCAGGCGACCAACGCCCGCATGGCCGCCATGCGCGCCAAGACCGACAGCTGACACAAAGAAGGACCGGGTTTGCCGGTCCTCATGGAGCTTACCAGGGAAGGGGCCGGGCCGTGCAGACCCGGCCCCTTTCGCATGCGCACCCGCGCCCAAGTCATCGCCGTCATCCCGGACTTGATCCGGGATCCATTCAGCGCTTCCTTGCAGGTGTAGCGCCGAATGGATCCTGACTTTCGTCAGGGTCGAGCAGCCGGAAAGCCCTTCTTCAGGCCCAGTTGAAGGGCAAGGGCGCTTCGCGGAAGGCGAAGCGGTCGAGATGGTCGGCTACGACCTTTTTGAACGTCTCGACATCCGCGTCCGCATTGGGCTCCAACACCACGGTCAGCAGCTCGGCATCGGCACTCAGGTGGATCGGCCCCATCGGAAAGGCGATCTCGCCCTTGTCCGCGTCGAAGCAGGTCTCGAACTTGTGGCTCCAATGCTTGCACAGCTGCTGCAGGTAACGGCTGCCATGGGTGGTCGGCACGGTGGCGGTCAGCGTCATGGGATCAGAGCCTTTCGATCTTGCTGGCGG
Organism: Sphingobium sp. MP9-4; assembly: GCF_005281675.1. Taxonomy (NCBI): domain Bacteria; kingdom Pseudomonadati; phylum Pseudomonadota; class Alphaproteobacteria; order Sphingomonadales; family Sphingobiaceae; genus Sphingobium; species Sphingobium sp. MP9-4. The sequence continues at coordinate 4,425 of NZ_LUFI01000078.1, forward strand.
CCTCGTCGATCAGGGCCGCGACGTCGAACATGGTTTGGGAATCGGCACCTTCCTTTTCAAGCCGATGCTGGATCGCCACCCGCATATTCTGCAACGCGCGGCGGACCGGCGCAGCATCATTACGCTGCGCCTTGCGGGCCAGATGCGCCAGCTTCTCCATCACCTCGGCAACGCCGGCCTCATGCTCGGCCAGATGGGCGGTGCCCGCCTCGGTAATGGCGAACAGCTTGCGACTGCCTTCACCGGGCTGCTCGGCGATCAGGTCCATGTCGGCCAGCAGGGTCAGGGTCGGATAGACGACGCCCGGACTGGGCGCATAGACCGACCCCGACAGACTCTCGATCTCGCGGATCAGGTCATAGCCGTGACGCGGCGCATCGGCGATCAGCTTGAGCAGGATGAGCTTGAGCGCGTCATTGCCGAACAGCCGCCGGCGCCCGCCGCCACGCCCGCCCCGGCCACCGCCGAAGGGACCGTCACCAAAACCGTCTTCACCGAACGGACCGCCCCGCCCCCCGGCCCGACCACCGCCGAAACCGCGCCCGAAGCCCTCGGGGCCAAAGCCGCCCGTTCCGAAGAAGCGGCCATGGCCGCGTCCACCACGATGGCCAAAGCCTCGCGGATCGGCATTGCGCGGGTCGAAACTGCGCGGGTCGAAACTGCGCGGGTCGAAACTGCGCGGGTCGAAACTGCGCGGGTCGAAACCGCGATCGACCATGGCGTCATCCATGTGCCGGCCCGGCCGGCAACCCCGGCGCCCAGCGCCGCGATCGGAATGGGAAAAATGCATATTCTCTCTTTCAAAATGCTTCATGATGCATTGTGATATATCTTAAAATTCATCAGCGTCAATGCATGAGATATATCTTTATGCATCTTATGATGGAGACACCCACCCGAAACGCCGGAAAATCTGGCTTATCTCCTCAGGGTATAAGCATTATGCAGAATGTGATTGTTCTTGCGATCGATTGTCGTTAGCAGCCCTGCCCAACATGGATCAGGGGATCGCGATGCTGCATCATATCGAAATTCGTCACTCTGCAATCGCGCTGGCGGCGCTGACCATCGCCCTCGCATCGCCAGCCATGGCGCAGCAGGCCGAGGCTGACGCTGACATCAAGAACAGCGAATCGATCGTCGTCACCGCGGCCCGCTCGATCCTGCCGCCCAATGCGCTGCCACTGACGATCGACCTGATCGACAAGCAGATGCTCGACCAGCAGATCGCGATCTCCGGCTCGGTCACCGATGCCATCTCCACCCTCACCCCCAGCTTTTCCCCCACGCGCGGCAAGCTGTCGGGCGCGGGCGAAACATTGCGCGGCCGCTCGCCGCTCTACGCCATCAACGGCATCCCCCAGTCGACCCCGCTGCGCGACGGCAGCCGCGACGGCTTCACCATCGACGGCTTCTTCATCGACCGGGTCGAACTCATCTATGGCTCCAACGCGCTGCAGGGGATTGGCGGCACCGGCGGCATCGTCAACCAGGTGACGGTCGGCGCGCCCAAGCAGGAGGGCATCAGCGGCCGGGTGCTGCTGCAGGGATCGGCCAGTGACGATTTCGACGGCGACGGCTTTGGCGGCAAGGCGGCCGGACTGGTCCAGTATAAGGCCGGCGCTTTCGATGCCACGGTCGGCGCCTCCTATGAAAAGCGCGGCGCCTTCTACGACGCGCGCAACCGCCGCATCGGCATCAACCTGACCCAGGGCGAGACCCAGGCATCGCAGACCACCGATATCTTCGCGCGATTGGGCTATGCCGTCGGCGATACCGGCCGGCTCGACCTGATCCTCAATCGCTATGAGCTGAAGGGCGATGGCGATTATGTCCCGCTCCCCGGCAGCCGCGCCAACGGCCTCCCCACCACCGCGGTCAAGGGCGACGCCCCTGGCACGCCGGGATCGAACCGCACCGAAAGCGCATCCATCTCCTACACCGACAGCGATGTCGCCGGCGGCAACCTCGTCACCCAGCTTTTCTTCAACCGCAGCCGCGACATTTTCGGCGGCGAATTCGCCGCGATCGCGACCTTCCAGGATCCCAGCATCGCGCCGGTCGGCACCCTGTTCGACCAGTCGCAGAACCGGTCGCGCAAGATCGGCGGCAAGATCAGCTATGAACGCGCCCTGCCCGGCTTCGAGGCGCTGACCACCACGGTCGGCCTGGACGTCCTGTTCGACAAGACGGAACAGCGATTGATGGTCACCGGCCGCACCTGGGTGCCGCCCAGCGATTTCCGCTCCATCGCCCCTTTCGCTCAGGCCAATCTTAAGATCGCCGACGGGCTGTTTCGCGTGGCGGGCGGCGTGCGCTGGGAAAATGTGCAGGTAAAGATCGACGATTTCCACACCTTGGCATCGACCACCTATGACGGGAAGAATGTAGCGACCTATGGCGGCGTCGATGTCGATGGCGGCAAGCCCAAATTCTCCGACGCACTGCTCAACGGCGGCCTCATCTTCGAGCCGATCGATGGCATTCGTGCCTATGCCAGCTATGCCGAGGGCTTCACCATGCCCGATGTCGGCCGCGTCACCCGGTCGATCGGCGTCGCGGGCGTCGACCTCGACGATTATCTCGACATCAGCCCGATCGTCTCCAACAACCGCGAGATCGGGCTGGAGGTGAAGCGCGGCCCGATCGACGCCAGCGCCACCTATTTCTGGTCATCCAGCGACAAGGGCCAGATTTTGATCGCGCAGGGCGACGGTATCTTCACCGTGCAGCGCCAGCGAGTCGAGATCGAAGGGCTGGAGATCAACCTGGGCGTACAGACGCCGCTGCGGGGGCTCAAGCTCTCCACCGGCTATGCCCATCTCAAGGGCCGCTATGACAGCGACAGCGCCAATCCCGACGGCATCGTCGATACCGATCTGGACGGCACCAACATCTCGCCGGATCGCCTGAACGTCGCCGCCGACTATCGCCATGGCGCCATCTCGGCGCGGCTGCAGACCCAATATTATCTGTCGCGCAATTTCCATGGCAAGGCGAACCCGGACCGGCGCAACAATTTCGGCGGCTATGCGGTCACCGACGCCTATCTTCGCTACGACACCGCATCACTGGGCGGCGTCTATCTCAGCGTCCAGAATCTGTTCGATAAATTCTATATCGACTATAATAGCGACACGCGCCTGCCCAACGACAATCTGGCCTTCTTCGCCGGTCGAGGGCGGCTCTTCACCCTGGGCTGGGATTATCGCTTCTGATCATAAGCGGGCGGGCCACGGCCCGCCCGTTCAGGCCATCAGAGCGACGCGAAATCGATCGGCGCATGCCGGTCGAGCGTGCGGCTCTGGTCCTCCAGCGGATATTTGAGGCCGCTGGCGCAATTGAACAGCACCGCCCGTTCACCCCGCCCGATCAGCCCCTCGTCCAACGCGCGCTGGTAAGCCGCCAGCGTCGCCCCGCCCTCCGGGCACAGCAGCAGGCCATCATCGCGCGCCACGTCGCGCGGCGCCGCCGCTTTCCCGCACCGCGCGCAGGATCAGGAAGTCGCCCACCGCCTTGGGCACGCGAATGCCCATGGCGATGATCTGGGCATCCTCCCAGCGCTCGGCAAATTCCACGCCCTGCTCGAACGCGCGGACCATCGGCGCGCAGCCTTCGGCCTGTACCGCGAACATCTTGGGGCGCTTGGAGCCGATGAAGCCGATCTTCTCCAGCTCATCGAACGCCTTCCACATGCCGATCAGGCCGGTGCCGCCGCCAGTGGGGTAGAAGATCGCATCGGGCAATTCCCAGCCGAGCTGCTCGGCCAGTTCCAGCCCCATCGTCTTCTTGCCCTCGATCCGATAGGGCTCCTTCAGCGTCGAGAAATCGAACCAGCCGCGTTCCTTGACGCCCTGGCCGACGATCGCGCCGCAATCGTCGATATAGCCGTTGACGCGATAGACCCGCGCGCCCTGCGCCGCGATCTCGCGCACATTCACTTCGGGCGTGTCGGCCGGGCAGAAGATCACCGATTCCATGCCGGCGACCGCCGCATAGGCGGCCAGCGCCGCGCCGGCATTGGCGTTGGTCGGCATCGCCACCTGGGTCACGCCCAGTTCCTTGGCCATGGAGACCGCCATGACGAGGCCGCGCGCCTTGAACGACGCGGTCGGCAACCGCCCCTCATCCTTGGCCAGCAGCTGCGCGCCGCCCAGCCGCTACGCCGTGCGCGGCAGCGGGATCAGCGGCGTCGCATTCTCGCCCAGGCTCACGATGTTGCTGGTCTGCCGCACCGGCAGCAATTCGCGCCAGCGCCACAGGTCCATCGGCCGGCTGCTGAGCGCTTCCTTGGTCAGCGCGGCCCGCACGCCGTCCAGATCATAGCGCACCAGCAGCGGCTTGCCCGCCGCCGACAGCCCATGCAGGCGATCCGCCTCATAACGCTCGCCGGTCAGCGAACATTCGAGATGGGTAACAAAGGTCGGACGGTCGGTGGTGAGGTTGAGATCGTGGCGCATGAAAATCCCGTTCGTTCCAAGCCTGTCATTTGCCCGTCCCTCTCAAAAGAAAGAACAAGGCTTCGACAGGCTCAGCCCGAACGGGTTGAGAAAATTAGTCCGGCTTCTTCGCCACGCTGACCATGGCGGGGCGCAGCAAGCGGTCCTTGATGCTGTAGCCAGCCTGCATTTCCACCAGCACGGTGCCCGGCTCGGCGTCCGCCGACGGCAGTTCCATCACCGCCTGATGCTTGTTCGGGTCGAGCGGCTGGCCGACCGATTCGATCTTGGTGATGCCGTTGCGGCCGAACACCGCCTCCAGCTCGCGGCCGGTGGCTTCCAGGCCGGTCACCAGCCCCTTGAACTTGTCGTCCTCGCGCAGATCGGCGGGGATGGCGGCCAGTGCCCGGCCCAGATTGTCGGCCACCGACAGCACGTCGCGGGCAAAGCTGGTCGCGGCATAGGCGCGCGCGTCGGCCAGTTCCTTCTCCAGCCGGCGCCGCACATTCTGCGTATCGGCATGGGCGTAGAGAATGTCCTGCTTGGCCGTTTCCAGCTCGGCTTCCAGCGCTGCGATACGCTCGGCATGGGCGTTTTCAGGGGCGTCCACGGGGGTCTCCTCCTCGGGCAGCTGGTCCAGGGTTTCGGTATTTTCGATAGTCTGCTTGTCTTCGCTCATCTCATCAATCTCGACAGCGTCTGTGCGGTGAAATCCACCATGGGGATCACTCGGGCATAGTTCAAGCGCGTGGGGCCGATCACGCCAACCACGCCGACGACCCGGCCGTCCCCACCGCGATAGGGGGCGGCTATGACCGATGAACCCGAAAGGGAAAAGAGCTTGTTTTCCGAACCGATGAAGATTTTGGTCGCGCTGCCGGCCAGCGCGCTCTCCAGCAGGCGCGAAATCTCCTGCTTGCCCTCCAGTTGCTCCAGCAATTGCCGCACCCGGTCGAGGTCGGCGGCGGTGCCATCGTCGATCAGATGCGCCTGCCCCCGCACGATCAGCACGGGCCTGTCATCGGCATCATGGCTCCAGATCGCGATGCCGCGCGTCACCAGTTCACGCGCCGCGCCCTCCAGCGTGGAGCGCTCCTGCTCCATCTCGCGCGCCAAGAGGTCGCCGGCCTGGCGCAGGGTCAGCCCGCCAAAGCGCGCCGACATGAAATTCGCCGCCTCGTTCAGCATCGATGGCGTCACCCCGCGCGGCAGGTCGAGCACGCGATTCTCGATCGACCCGTCCTGCCCGACCAGCACGGCCAGCGCCTGCCGATCATTCAAGGGCACGAAACCGAACTGGCGCAGCACCGGCTCGCGCCTTGGCACCATGACGATGCCGGCACAGGCAGACAGGCCCGACAGCGTCGCCGTTGCCGCCGACAGCGCCTCCTCGATCGGCCCGCCCTCGGCCAGCCCCGCCTCGATCGCGCGGCGCTCCTCGACCGATGGTTCGGCTGCCTGCATCATCCCGTCGACGAACAGCCGCAGCCCGGTCTCGGTCGGCATTCGCCCGGCCGAGGTGTGCGGCGCGGCGAGCAGACCCAACTCCTCCAGATCCTGCATCACATTGCGGATCGAGGCGGCCGAGAGGCTGAGCCCCATCTTGCTGATCGTGCGCGATCCCACCGGCAGTCCGGTGCCCAGATAGCTATCCACCACCATGCGAAACACGTCGCGCGCGCGGTCATTCAGTTCGGCGATGGAGGCGGTGGCGGCCATGGCGATGATGTAGGCGGCTTTGATCGCTGGCTCAACGGGGGAGATTGGCCATTTCCCTATCCGTCATGCCGGGCCTGACCCGGCATCCCGCTTTTCTTGGTTCCAGCTGGAAAGCAGCGAGGTTCTGCAACTCGAAGCCGAGGTGGTGATGCGCGCAAATGGCCGGTTACGGAATGTCGGGTTTTGGGTTGCTGTCAGCCGAAGCAGCCAACAGTCTTTGGGATCATGCTAGGGAAGCTCCTGCGAATACCTAATCTCAAAGATCGACTGACCCGATTTCTCTTCTCGGCAGATGGCGTGCATCAAACTGCTTGCAGGCTGGGACTCAATAAAATTCTGCACAAAATTCTGCGTAATCTCCGTCGCCATCTTCCGCGTCACCCTTGTGCCCGGCATGTTGATATTCGTACGTGCTTGCTTCGGCTTCCCGTCGCCATCATCGTCAACATAGGTATAGTCGATCCTAAGCACGATTATCGCTCCTGACTTTGTGGCCTCGGCGAAATGTCTGGCGCCAAGCTCCTCGGCAAACATTGGAGCCGAATATTCTTCTGATAGATAGAAGCATATCATGGAGCATAGCCATGACAGATCGCGGGCTTCGTCCTGCTTATCTGGACTCCATGCCCCAGGCTTGCGCCGGTTGCTGTGAAAGTAGTGGCCTCGCCGTTCGATCAGGTGGTCGGCGATCTCATCCCTGGTAGGCGAACCGCGAAGAAAAGTGCCGGTCGGTGTGGCAGGCCGCGTTCGATCCTCTCGGAAGTCGGCCTTCGCTGAATTGATCGCATCCATAAGCACCGCATGACCTTTAAACGCCTTTTCGAGACCAGCCTTCTTGAATTGCCCGTTGCTGAAAAAGGCGTCGAGGATCAGGAAATAGTAGCGGAAAGCGTCAATGTATCGCGCTTCCTTGGACGCCTCACGAGCGTAGCCGGTCAGGGTGGCAAAGAGCCGGTATCGTTCGTCGTACGGCTTTTCCGCGGCCATCATGGCTCGCGTAAAATAGTCGTATGTCAGAGCAAGCGGGCGGTCATCGGCCTCGCCATAGGTGAAGCGGCTAATGGCAATAGCATCGGTCTCTTCCGGCGTTTCCCCTTCATATTCTGCATCCGTCCGATCGAACGCAACTTGGACCGGAAAGAGTGCCTGCATGAAGCTAAAGCCATTTCGAACCTGCTGGCGAAGCAGCGTGTGAAGTGGATCGCTCACTGAAATCGTCGGCGGTTGCCCCGGCTTTTCAGGGTCGGTCATAGTCGGCGCAAGGGATGTGGGCTGGCCCGTGAAGGTAAACAGCAGTCCACTGACCATATCGCCGTCCCCAACTAGTGTCAGACGCGCGCCCAGCACATCAATGGGCCAATGGTCCCGCATGCGGATAGGCTGCTTCAAGTGGACGGTATAGCGCGCGATCATAGTCGAACGCTATGGCGCCACCATTGGAACGCAACCCTTTACCTTAGAGGACACGATAGAAAATGTTCGCTCGTTAACGGCCGGTTTCAGGTCCTAAGCGCACGTCACAGAATGTCCGACATGGGGCGCAACCCCGCCTTCGCTTTCCTACTCGCCGCTCTTCTGATCTACCCTACACGATGGAACAGGCCGCTCTCACGCCCCGCTTAACACCCCCGCCCCACGCGCGAATCTGTCGCGTCGCTGTCGTTTCAGTGTCGCCTCGCTGTCGCGTCAGAGGCGCGCGACCGTCGCGTTGGCGTGACCCACGTGTCGCGTGGCCGTCGCTTCGCTGGCGCGTGGCAGGCGCAATTCGCCGGAATCGACGCAATTTATCCCTGCGACACTGTGAACTTCGGGCTGTCGCGTCGCGGGGCGGCGGTTCAGCTGGCCGGCTTGGGCTTCAGCATCGGTTCGATGCCCAGCGTCTTGGGTATCCCGCCGATCGTCGTGCGGAGTTTCGCATAGCGGCTGTCCATGCAGCCCGACTGGAAATCGAGCCGGGTCGGCTTCGTCCCGTTCTTCCCGCCGCCGCGCGTCCATTCGATCGTGTAGCTGGGCATGTCGGTGGCGAAGCGGGTGCAATTCTCGCCCTGGGCGATGCGCTTTGCCGTGCCGGTCGCCGGCTTCCACGGGGCAAGGCCGGTGCGCAGCTGGCGATATTGCGCGGCGCTGACGGTGAAGCGGGTCGGACCGGGGACGGAGGTAAAGCGCTCGGGCTCCAGCAGGCCGGAGCCATCGGGCGTCACCGTGAGCGTATAGGCGGGACAGGCGCCGAAGCAGCGACCGGCGGTAAAACGGATCGTGTCGCCGGCGGCCGTTGGCGGCTCCAGCTCCACCTTCTCCCGATCGGTCACGCATCCCGCCAGCGCCAACATCGCAACCGGCCCCATCATCATCGCTCTCTTCATGGCGCCCCTCTTATCGCAACTTTTGGCGCTTGGCACTGGCATGCAGCGCAGCCGAGCGCTAAGGCCCGCCACCTGACCGCTTCGGAGTAGAATATTATGCGTCCTTCCGGCCGCGCGCCCGACCAGATGCGCGACATCACCATGGAACCCGGCTTCACCATCCATGCCGAAGGCTCGTGCCTCGTCAGCTTCGGTGACACCCGCGTCCTGTGCACCGCCTCAATCGAGGAAAAGGTGCCTCCCTTCCTGCGCGGCAAGGGTTCAGGCTGGGTCACGGCCGAATATGGCATGCTGCCCCGTGCCACCCACACCCGCGGCAGCCGCGAGGCGGCCAAGGGCAAGCAGTCGGGCCGCACCCAGGAAATCCAGCGCCTGATCGGCCGATCGCTGCGCACGGTCGTCGACCTCAAGAAGCTCGGCGAGCGCCAGATCGTGATCGACTGCGACGTGATCCAGGCCGATGGCGGCACCCGCACCGCCGCCATCTCGGGCAGCTGGGTTGCGCTGCGCATCGCCGTCGACAAGCTGCTCGCCTCCGGCGCGCTCAGCGAAGACCCGATCATCCAGAAGGTCGCGGCGATCAGCTGCGGCATCTATGAAGGCACGCCGGTGCTCGACCTCGACTATGCCGAGGACAGCAATGCGGAGACCGACGCCAACCTGATCCTGACCGGCAACGGCAAGTTCGCCGAAGTGCAGGCCACGGCTGAGGGTGCGGCGTATGACGAGGAAGAGCTGCTCCGCCTGCTCCGCCTCGCCCGCATCGGCTGCGCCAAGATCTTCGCCGCGCAGGATGTGGCGACGGGTCGGTAATTGAAATCCGTTCGCTTCGAGCGAAGTCGAGAAGCAGATAGCGCATTCGTGCGTTTCTCGACTACGCTCGAAACGAACGACACAGGGTAGAGCCAGATGAGCGACGATTTTGGACAGGAACAGGCGATCCGCAAGCTGAAGCCAGGCAAGCTGGTGATCGCCAGCCATAATGCCGGCAAGGTGCGGGAAATCGCCGCCCTGCTCGGCCCCTATGGGATCGAGCCGATCTCCGCCGCGTCGCTCGACCTGCCTGAGCCGGAGGAGACCGGCACCACCTTCATCGCAAACGCCGAGCTGAAGGCGATGCAGGCTGCCGACCTCTCCGGCCTGCCGGCGCTGGCCGACGACAGTGGCCTTTGCGTCGAGGCGCTGAACGGCGATCCGGGCCTCTTCTCCGCCCGCTGGGCCGGGCCGGACAAGGACTTCGGCATGGCGATGCAGAAGGTGTGGGACGGGGTGCAGGCCAAGGGGCCGGACGCCGGCCATGGCGCCCATTTCATCTGCGCCCTCGCCCTCGCCTGGCCCGACGGCCATGTCGAGGCGTTCGAGGGCCGGGTCGACGGCCTGCTGGTCTGGCCGCCGCGCGGGGCAAACGGCTTTGGCTATGACGCGATGTTCCAGCCCTTGGGCCACGACATCAGCTTCGGCGAGATGGACCCGGACGCCAAGCACGCGATGAGCCACCGCGCCGACGCCTTCGCCCAGTTGGTCAAGGCCGTAATCTGAACCAGATGGGGGCAGTCCCGACCGCCCCTATTCCTCGCCGCCCGCCAGCACCGGCGCCGCATCCAGCGGCCCCATGCCGAAAATGTTGCCAGCGGGATAATAGCGGCAGACGAGATAATCGAAGCTGCGCCCCTCGGCCAGCGCACAGCCCACCGACCGGGTGCCGCGCCAGATGATCTGGGTATAATGGGCGACATCCTGCCAGCGGCCGGTGGTGCTGAAATTGGGCATCTTGCCCGCCCGGCGAAAATAGCGCCGTTCATTGAGGAAGGCGCCGACCATCACCTCATAATCATAGAGGCCCCGGCTCCCCATCCACAGATTCTCCCCGCTCGGCACCGCGCGGGTCGCGCGTGGGCTGTGGGCAAAGATGTTGGTCCGCGCCATCTGCCGCGCATAGCGCGCCGCATCTGCCGCCAGCGTCCGGTCCCAGGCAAGCGGAGTCAGGCCCCAGCGGCTGCGTTCGTCATTATGCATGCCCAGGACCACATCCTGCAGCAGCCCATCGTCGCGATCGGCCTCTTCCATGCCATATTGTTCGGCCGGGCTGGGCGCACGCCGCGCCGGCGCCGCCTGCCCCTTGCCACCGAAAATCCCCAGCATCATGGCGGCCGTCGCAACGGCCAGCCCCCATTTCCACCCGCGCATCGTCTTTGTTCTTTCGACCCGATAGCCCGCGCCTCTCCCCCGGCCCGGCCGGTTCGGAACGCGATGCTGCGGCTAAACGCCCGATCGTGTGAAGCAGGGATGAATAGTCCGGCGCAGGCGATCGCCTGTCGGCGTCACTCCGACGAAACGGGTCGCAGCTTCGCCGAATCGATATGCCAGCGCCGCTGCGCGGCCGATGCCCCGTCGACAGCATTGACGCGCCGCACGACATAGATGCCGGCAAAATGCTGGCGGGTTCCATCCGCCAGTTCCGCGTCGATCGTCACCGGCACCGGCTGGTAGACGGAGCCGGCGCCCGCATCGCCCGGCGTCATCCGGCCGATCGTCACATGGGTCGCGCGGGTGGCGGCAAAGCCGGCCTGGAATCTCTCCATCGTCTGCCCTGCCGGCCCATTTTCGCCCCACTGGCTCCAGGCGGTGCCATAGTCGCGCGCGTTGATCGCGGCATAATAACGCTGCACCACGGCCGCCGCGGCCGCCATACTCTTGGGTTCGGGCGTGCATCCGGCCATCGGCTCGCCCTGGCCGTCGAACAGCGCGCAACTGCGCGCGATCTCATCCTCGATCATCGCACAGCTATTGGCTGCATTGCAGGGCGGATGGGTGGCGGGCGACACGCTGATGCACAGCTTGACGCGGCGCTCGGCCGCAGCCGCGCCGATCTCGGCGGTGCAGGACAGGGGCGTCAGGTCGGCCTGGCTGGATCGGGGGACCGGTGCCGTGTCTGGCTGGGCGGCGGTGGAGGCATTTTCGGGCGTGGCAGGCGCAGCGCCCTGATTATCAGACGTGGGAGATGGTGAACCACACGCAGAAAGGGCAAGCAGCGTAATCGCCGTGCCCATGCAGGCCCATGGCCTTGTTCTTGAAACGGGCTGCATTTTTCCTCCCCCCTTTTGCCGACTGCGCTTCAAGGCATAATCGACAGAGAGGAAAAATGATCCGCCTGGGATAAGGTCTTCAGCCCTGCCAGCCGCCAAAGTCGCGGTCGAACGGGCTCATGCCATAGACATTGCCGGCCGGATAATAGCGGCAGACCAGATAATCATATTGGGCGCCCTCGCCCAGCGCGCAGCCGACCCGACGGGTGCCGCGCCAGATCATCTGGGTATAGTGACCGACATCTTCCCAATTGCCGGTCGTGCTGACATCGGGGAAGCGGGCCTTGAACACGAAGGCGCGGCGTTCGTCCATGAAGGCGTCGAGCATGGCGGTATAGCCATAGGCCCGGTGCGTCCCCATCCACAGATTTTCGCCGATTTCCTCGTCGCGCTCACCGCCGTGCGAATGGCGAAACTGGTTGGTATGCACCATCTGGCGCGCATAGCCGGCTGCATCGGCGGCCAGGCGATCGTCCCAGGCCAGCGCGGGCACGCCCAACGACTGGCGCTCGCGATTATGCACGTCCATCACCACCTGGCGCAGCATCGCGTCGGAACGCGGCGCCGGCTGGATATTATAATAATTCCACACGTCGCGATTGACCGAAGCCGATGCCGGTGCGACCGCCCCTGCGATCATCCCGCCGAAAAGCATCAGTGCAGCCGCTAGCGGGCCGCGCTGAACGCGTCTAAAGATATGTCCACTCATGTCACCCGAAGTCCTTCTCGCCCCACCGGCTTTCACCGAGGCTCTTGGCCTATATGTTCATTGGCCATTTTGTGTTTCGAAGTGTCCTTACTGTGATTTTAACAGTCATGTGCGCGACCGGATCGACGCCGATGCGTGGCAGGCTGCGCTGCTCGCCGACCTTGCCTATGAGGCGGAAAAAACCGGCCGGCGACCGCTCCGTTCGATCTTCTTTGGCGGTGGCACGCCGTCGCTGATGCCGCCCCGCATCGCCGCTTCCCTGATCGAGGCGGCGGAAAGACATTGGGGCTTTTCCAACGACATAGAGATCACGCTTGAGGCCAACCCGAACTCGGTGGAAGCCGCGCGTTTCGGCGATCTGGCGGCCGCCGGGATCAACCGCGTGTCGCTCGGCCTGCAGGCGCTCGACAATGACGCCCTGGCTTTCCTGGGGCGTGCCCATGACGTCGATGAGGGGCTGGGCGCACTCGACACGGCTCGTCGCATTTTTGACCGGGTGAGCTTCGATCTCATCTACGCGCGCCCCGGCCAGAGCGAATCGGACTGGGAAGCGGAGCTGGCGCGCGCCCTCTCCTTCGGCACCGGCCATCTGTCGCTCTATCAGTTAACGATCGAGCCGGGCACGCGCTTCGCCACGCTCGCTGCGCAAGGCAAGCTGACACCGGTCGACCCGGATCATGGCGCCACCCTTTATGAGCTGACCCAGGCGATGACGGCGCAGGCCGGCATCCCTTCCTACGAGATCAGCAACCATGCCCGGCCGGGACAGGAAAGCCGCCATAACCTGATCTACTGGCGCTATGGCGACTATGTCGGCATTGGCCCCGGCGCCCATGGCCGCCGCGGCGGCATGGCGACATTGCGCCACAAGAAGCCGGAAAATTGGATGGGCGCGGTCGATCGCAACGGCAACGGCCTGCAACAGGAAGTGCCGCTGCAGGCCGAGGACAAGGCGCGCGAGGCGCTGCTGATGGGATTGCGTCTGGGCGAAGGGGTCGATCTGGCCCGGATCGCCGGCCTGTCGGGCCTGCCGATCGGCGCGCTGGTAGATGATCGGGCGATCGACCGGATGAATGATCTGGGTCTGGTCTGGCGAACCGGCAACCGGCTTCAGGTCAGCCCGGCGGGCATGTTGCTGCTCGACGCCATCCTGCCCGAAGTGGTGGCGGTCTAAAAAGCCTCAGTCCGGATTGCGATCGAGGTCGGCCAGTTCCTGGTCGATGTCGCGCAGTGCCTCAGCCCGGTCGCTTTCCGGCGTGCGGCTGGCGGCGATCTGGGCACGGGCAGCGGTCAGCCCGGCGCGCGCGGCATTGCGCCCCTCCCGTTCGGCATTGCGGGACATGCGCTCTGCATCGCGAGCGTTCAGCATGGCGATCCGCTCCGCCTTGCGGGCCTGCGCCTCGATCGCCCGCTCGCAGATGCGCACCCGGATGTTGCGGCGGCCATTGGCATCGACAAATTCGCGATGGCTGGTGACCTTGTCACCCTCGCAGCCTTCGCGCACGTCGACCACCGGCACCATGCGGGCAATCTCCGCCTCGGTCGGGATGCGATGGGTTTCGACCCGGCCATTGGCATGGGTAACGATCACCCGCCCCGGCTCGCTGCGCACCGTCACCGGCGGCACGGGCGGGACCGGCGGAACCGGGGGCACGATGTCGGCGGCCGGAACCGGCGGCACGGGCGCTGCAGGCGGCACGCGATCGGCATGGGCGA
>NZ_LUFI01000079.1:0-17040 GCF_005281675.1 Sphingobium sp. MP9-4
GGGCTCCGCCCTCCCTACGCCGCGCGCTGCGCAAGGCGCGTTCCTCGACCTTCCTGCCATCCTTGAAAAGGGGTCCCTTTTGCGCGCCGATCGGGGGTCCCGTTTGCACGCCGATTGACATCAAATGATCTATGTCAGTGAAGAAGACCGCAAGCGCATCGCGCTTGCGAAGGAGGCCGCTCGCGCATTCGCCGGGATGGTCGGCTGGATGGTCGAGCCTTGCACATCGCCAATGCCGTCCGTGCTAGCGGACTTCGAATATGCCGACCGCGCCAACATCGTGATGGCGCACTGGCAAAAGAAGCTCTCGCTCACCGCCCTCATCAAAGCCGTTGCCGAGTGTCGAACTGATCTTCTCCTGGTCGAGCCGAGCCACGTCTCAGGAAAGCAGGCCGGCAACTACATCACGCTGTTGCTGTGGCGCGATGGTGAGGTTCAGATCATCACGAGCCTCGGGATGTGGCTTCAGGAACCCGGCGGGCCGATCCACCTGGTCACAAATCCTGATGGCGGCGACGAGATGCGCGCATTCATGGTCGATCGCGGCGGCATCTGTCCGCTGCCAACTCTGCCCTGGTCAACCGCAGAAGCAGAAAGGCTCGGCTTCTGGACCGCTAGGCGCCACTGGGAATTGACCATCGGAGGACATTACGCATGAGCGGGAACGACAATCTCCTATGGCTGGACCACCTGCCGGTTGGCTGGGCGCAGCTCTACCGCGACCTCCTGTCTGATCTCGCGGCGGCCGGCCTCAATGTCAGCGTGGACGAGGCGAAGGAAAAATTCGGATCGCTCCGGATTCATCTCGAGCCCATGGTTCCCGAAGCAAGACCCTATATCGCCGCGGCCGAAGAGCAGTCCAAGTTTACCTGCCAAAAATGCGGCGATCCGGGTGAAATGCTGATGCGGAATCGCATCGTTGCCACTCTCTGCCCGGTCCACGGCCACGGCTTTTCCAAGCCAGTCAGGCCGCCGGTGGTCACGGTTTACATGAAGCCGGGGAACATCTCGGACGAGTAGGCGCCGCTGCTGCGGCGAAGGCCAAGTTTGAAGTGGCTCAGGCAGCTGAGCAAAAATGGAATGAAAAAGGGGCAAGGCGCGGCACCGCTCGGCTGCCGCGCGCCCTCAACGCGAAAGTCTTACAAATGCAGAATAATGTTACACCGCGCTCCTTCGGGAGCGCGAACGGCTTGCCGTGGATCAAAGCCGCGACCTATCGCGGCATCATGATGCTGGCGGCGGATATTGGCGGGCCGATCGACTTCAGCCCGGAGCAGCGCTTCCCGGGCGCGCGGCATGGCGTGCTACTGGAAGGCGCCAATCTCCTGATCGTCGGGACCCGGACCGGTCCGAACATTGGGCTGTATGACGTTAGCGCAGTCACCCTGCAGTATGGCATGGACCTGCTGCTCGCGCGCTTCTCTGGTCCAGTCGCGAAATACGACATTTATCGCTGCAAAGACGATCAGTGGTTTACCGGCTATCAGCGCGCATGGTTTGAGGACCGCTACTGGTTCTGCCCGCCCGATGAAGTCGATCAGCCATTCATCCTGGCACACCGGCGCGGCCTGCAATTCTCCACCCATGCGCCTTGCCCCGATGCCCGGCGCTTTGAAGCCGGTCTCTCGCTGGCGGCGCAGACCAGCACGCAGTGGCAGGAGGCGGCATGAGCAAAGCCAAATCGAAGCCTGCCACGGCCGATCAGCCAGAGATGCTGTCCTGCTTCACGCTGGATCCTGCCGATGACGGCAGCTTCAAATATATCCGCTACTTCTACAAACAGGATGTACATCGTGCCGGAATAGCCGACATGGTTATGGCGAAGCTGACGCCTGCCGGGCACAAGGCATCGCGTCATGATTTGCTGCTGCCTGACGCAGCCAGCGGTGAATATATGGACCTCAGCTATCTGCTGCAGCGCTACGATGCGATGCTGCCCGCGGCTGAGCGGACCGGATACGCCCAATTCACCCTGACACTGCCATCAGATCAGCCACCGCATGTGGGATGGGAGCAGGTGCGGGCATGGGTGCGAAGCTACTTTGTCCGTCAGGAGCAGTTGGCCGCACTGATGGTACTCCATCTGCCCTATTTGGCGGGTTCATCAAATGCCGCTCACATCCATATCCTGCTTCCAGCACGCCGGCTGTCGATAAATGGGTTTACCGGCCAGGCACGCGACGTCTGTTCGGATAGTGGCTGCCATGATGCATGGAACGCCTGGATCAGCTTTCAGAAGGAGGGCGGCTCATGCGTAAAGTGACGATGATCGATCCGCCCCATGGCTGGCGCTATGGCTTTCCCAAGCCCCTCACTCTTGGTGAGGGGCAGAGCTTGCAGGATTGGCTGATAGAAAATGGATACCCCCAGGCCGAGATCAACGCCTTCGGGATCGCTCATCTGCCTTGCCGGTACTGGACGCGGGAAATCGAGGAGCCGCCGCCCTATGAGCTGAACGCGCACGACATAGGCGAGAGGCGGAAGCTCATCCTTGCCCGCCGTCATGTCGCCGCGCTTCGGGCCAATCCGGAGCTCATCATTCAGGCGAAGGCGGAGAATGACCGGCAGCTGGCAAGCCATCGCGCGACCATCGGGAATAGGGCATGGCGCTTTCTATTGAGGCGATCCATCGATGAGATCATCGCCTATATGCTCCAGAAGTCCCCGACCGGGAGGACACTACGTTCAACCAGTCCATTTTCGATGATCCTGCCGCCCGAGCCGGAAGCAGAGCGGCGAAGGATGTGGCGTGCGGCCAAGGCAGAGTTGCTCGCCGATTACCTGAGCGGGGGAAAGGGAATCAGAAATTTCCAGCTCAGGCCAAACGCAGACCGAGACACTATCGATATGGAAAATTGAAAAAGGAAATCCACAGGCGTGTCAGATTTTCCCAGCATGCTCCTGCATGCTTATTTGACCTATATTTGACAACTTTCTCAGGCAGTCGCCTAAGCCATTGAAAAATATGGTGACCCCTACGGGAATCGAACCCGTGTTTCAGCCGTGAAAGGGCCGCGTCCTAACCGCTAGACGAAGGGGCCGTTCGTTGTCGCCGCCGTGGCAGCGCTGCGAAGCGAGGGCGCAATTAGGCGGGACCGGCGAAAGGGTCAACCCCCTTTGCGCAAGAAAATTGCAATCTTTCTCAATCGGCCCAGGCGGCATCCTCCAGATGCAGCTCTGCGGCGGGTCGGCTGCCCCAGTCGTCGATCTTCGCACGGCCCGCCACCCACAGGCGGCGGTCGCGCGGCGCACCCAGAATCGCCTGACCCAGTTCCGACTCGGCCTGGCGGAAGGCGATCGTCTTGATCGACCGGCCATCATCGCCCGCCATGATCGCCCGCAAATGACCATTGCCGACCACATCGGCGCGAATCACCCGCATCGGCCCGGCGGCGATCAACGGCGCGGGCCAGCCTGCGCCATAGGGGCCGCCCGCCTCGATCGCGGCGACGAAGTCGGGATTGACCCCGGCCGGCGCCAGCACCGCGTCGATCAGCAGCGCGCGCCCATCCCGCGCACGGGCAACGGCAGCTGACAGGCGATCATCCAGGAAGTCGGCCAGCGCATCGACCTTGTCCGCCATCACGGTGAGCCCCGCCGCCATCGCATGGCCGCCGCCCGCGACCAGCAGGCCGCTATCCTTGGCCGCCAGCACCGCCGCGCCCAGATCGACGCCGGAAATGGAGCGGCCCGACCCCTTGCCCACGCCATCCTCGTCCAGCGCGACGACGATGGCGGGACGGCCGGCCCGTTCCTTGAGCCGCCCGGCAACGATGCCGATAACGCCGGGATGCCAGCCCGGCCCGGCGACCAGCACCACGGCGCGATTGTCCTGCGCCGCCAGCAAGGCCTCCGCCTGTTCCTGCACGATCGATTCGATCGCGCGCCGTTCCTCGTTCAGTCGATCCAGTTCGGCGGCGATTCGCGCGGCCTCGGCCGGATCTTCGGTGGTCAGCAGCCGCACCCCCAGATCCGCCTTGCCGACGCGCCCGCCGGCATTGATGCGCGGGCCGAGGGCAAAGCCCAGATCATGGCAGAGCGGCGCACGATTGAGGCGACTGGCGTCCATCAGCGCGGCAAGGCCGATATTGCGCCGCTTGGCCATGACCTTGAGCCCCTGCGCCACGAAGGCGCGGTTGAGCCCCTTGAGCTGCGCGACGTCGGCGACGGTGCCGAGCGCGACGATGTCGAGCAACTCCATGATCGCCGGTTCCGGCCGGGTCGCAAACCAGCCGCGCGCGCGCAACGTCCGCAGCAGGGCCGCACCCAGCAGGAAGGCCATGCCGACGGCGGCGAGATGGCCATGGACGGCCGCGCCCGCATTTTCGTCCAGCCGGTTGGGATTGACCAGCGCCAGCGCCACCGGCAGCGCCGCTGCGCATTTATGATGGTCGACGACGACGACGTCGACCCCGGCCGCCTTCGCCATGTCGAGCGCCTCGAACGCCTGCGCGCCGCAATCGACGGTGACGATCAGTTGCGCGCCATCCCCCGCAAGCCGCACCAGCGCCTCGCCCGACGGGCCATAGCCTTCCATCAGCCGGTCAGGGATATAAGGCCGGGCATCCAGGCCAATGTCACGCAGCAACCGGATCAGCAGCGCCGCGCTGGTCGCGCCATCGACGTCATAATCACCGAAGATGCGCACATCCTCGCCGCGCTGGACCGCATCGGCCAGCCGCTCGGCCGCCGCGTCCATGTCGCGGAACAGGCTGGGGTCGGGCATGAAATGGCGGATGGTGGGATTGCGATGCGCCTCCACCCCGTCGGGCGGACAGCCGCGCGCCAGCAGCAGCTGCGCCACCAGATCGTCGGGCTGATAGCCGGGCGAACGCGCGTCCGCCCCCAGGCCGCGCCAGCGCCAGGGCTGGCCAGTGATCGATCGGGCGATGTTGAGCGCAAATGTCATGAAGCGGCTCTAGACCGGCGGGGGCACCGATGGAAGCGCCGCGCCGCCGGGCGAAATCGTCACGCAGGCGGAACCGTTGCAAGTCATTGGGCGTATTGCCTGTTTGCCGGACATATGGGATGCCCGGTGCGAAAGGGGCATCGCAGACAGATGAAGAAGCGGCAGGCGAGATATGTTCGGCATGCGCTGGGCATGATCATGGCAGCCGCCTCTCCCCTGCCCCTGATGGCGCAGACGGTTCCGGCCAGCGCCCCCAGCACCACAGCGCCCGCCGACGAAGAACCGATCCTGCCCGACGACGAGTTCAACGCGCGCCTGCCCGGCGCCGGCAGCGTCGACGACAAGGCCAGCAATAGCGGGACCGACAGCAAGGCCCCCTTGCCCTCGATCGACGACTGGCTCGACCAGCAGATGCCGGCCCAGGGCAGTGCCCAGGGCAGCGCGCCGGCCAGCGGCACGGCGCCCGCGACCGCACCCGCGACCGGCGCCGAACTGCCCCCCGCCACCGAGCCGCCGGTCGAAACCGAACTGGCCCAGCCGCTGCCCGCGCTCGACAGCGTGACCGTGCCCGAAAATGTCGCCGATGATGACAGCGACGAAAAGACGCCCGAGGTCCGCTACGCGACCCAGCTCGACGGTTTCGGCAAGACCGGTCTGGAGGATGAGTTCCGTGCCGCATCCGCCCTGGTCGACGGCAAGGGCAAGGCCGAGACCGCATCGATGGTGCAGCAGCGCGCCCAGGCCGACGAGCAACTGGCGGTGCGGCTGTTCCATTCGGAGGGCTATTATGATGCCACCGCCCTCGCCTCGCTCGACCAGCAGCAGGATGGCACGCTGAAGGCGATCCTGTCGGTGACGCCGGGCAAGCGCTACAAGATCAACGAGATCGTCATCCATGCGCCCGAGACCATCCCGCCCGGCCTGATCCGCGACAGCCTGACCTTGAAGACCGGCGACTATATCGTCGCCACCGCGGTCGAGGCGGCGGAGGCCAATGTCGCGCTCAAGCTGCCGGAACAGGGCTATGCCTTCGCCAGGATCGGCGACCGCGACATCTTGCTCGATCCCGCGACCGTGACCGGCGACTATACGCTGCCGGTCGAGCCAGGCCCGCGCGGCACATTCCGCACCATCACCACCAGCGGCGAGAAGCAGGCGTTCGGCGCCGACCATATGGCGGTGATCGCCCGCTTCGACAAAGGCGACCTTTATGACAGCCGCAAGGTCGATGATCTGCGCAAGGCGCTGGTCGCGACCGGCCTGTTCGCCAGCGTCGCCGTCGATCCGGTCCAGACCGGCGAGCCCGGCCCGGATGGCACCGAATATGTCGACCTGCATGTCGATCAGGAAGCCGGCCCGGCCCGGCGGCTGGCGGGCGAACTGGGCTATGGCACCGGACAGGGCTTCCGCGCCGAAGGCAGCTGGACCCATCGCAACCTGTTCCCGCCCGAAGGCGCGCTGATCGCCAGCGTCATCGCCGGCACCCAGGAACAGGGCGTATCGGGCACCTTCCGCCGGTCCAATGCGGGCAAGCGCGACAAGACCTTCCAGGCGGGCGCCGGCGTCAACCATCAGAAATATGACGCCTATGAAGCCTTCACCCTGGGCCTCAATGCCAGCTGGTCGCGCCAATCGACACCGATCTTCCAGAAGCGCTGGACCTATACCTATGGCGGCGAAATCCTGCTTTCGAACGAAAATACCACGATCGACGAAAGCGGCGAAAACAAGCGGCTGACCTATTTCATCGGCGCCCTGCCGGTGCAGGTCGGCTATGACCGCTCCAACGACCTGCTCAACCCCACCAGCGGCTTTCGCGCCAATCTGCGCGTGTCGCCCGAGGCGTCCTTGCAGGGCAATGTCTCGCCCTATGTCCGCGCCAGCTTCGACCTGGCCGGCTATTATCCGATTTCCGACAGTTTCGTGCTGGCGGCGCGGACCAAGATCGGCACGATCAACGGCGTCGCCCGCGACGATGTCGCCCCTTCGCGGCGCATCTATGCCGGCGGTGGCGGGTCGGTGCGCGGCTATGGCTATCAGGAACTGGGGCCAAAGGACGCGAACAATGATCCGATCGGCGGCCGATCAGTCAATGAATTCGCGGTCGAGGGCCGCTATCGCTTCGGCAATTATGGCGTCGTCGCCTTCGTCGATGCGGGCCAGGTCTATGAAAGCCAGATCCCGCAATTTTCCGACATCCGCTATGGCGTGGGCCTGGGCGGACGTTTCTACACCAATTTCGGACCCTTCCGCGCAGATATAGCCATGCCGATCAACCGCCAGCCCGGCGAATCCAAATTCGCCCTCTACATCGGTATCGGACAGGCCTTCTGATGGCGGAAAATACCCCTCCCCCCGCGCCCGAAGCGACCGAGACCGTGGTGATCCGCCAGGGCCGCCCGCTGTGGCAGAAGATCGCCATCGGCCTGGCCGGCCTGATCGTCGGGCTCGTGGTGCTGGTCGCGGGGCTGCTGCTGTTCCTCGATACCCAGCCGGGCAAAAGCTTCCTCATCAAGCAGATCGCCGCGCTCAAGATGGAATCGGGCATGGGGATCGAGGTCGGCCGGATCGAGGGATCGATCTATAGCGACATGACCATCCACGACCTGATCCTGCGCGATCCCAAGGGCGTGTTCGCGGTCAGCCCCAGGGTGCATGTCGTCTGGCGCCCGTTCCGCTACCTCCAGAACCATATTTCGGTGCAGAATCTGGAAAGCCCGCTGGTGGTGCTGGCGCGCAGCCCGCAATTCAACCAGACCCCGACCGATCCCAATGCGCCGATCCTGCCCGACCTCGACATCGACGTCGACCGGATGCGGCTCGACCGTTTCCTGCTCGCCAAGCCCGTGATCGGCCAGAAGCGTGAGATCGCGATCGACAGCGTCGTCCATATCGCCGACGGCCGTGCCCAGCTGTCCGCCAATGCGGTGGTCGACAGCGGCGATCGGCTGCAGGCGAAGCTGGACGCGGTGCCGGCACAGAATCGCCTGGCGATGAGCGGCACGCTGACCGCGCCCAAGGGCGGCGTGATCGCGGCGATGAGCGGCCTGCCCGACGGCATGACCGCCTCGCTCGACGGCAAGGGCACCTGGCAGGCTTGGAACGGCAAGCTGATCGCCACCACGCCCAGGGGCGAACTGGCCAATATCGCGCTCGCCGCCCGCGACGGCAGCTTCACCGCCAAGGGGCCGCTGCGCCCCGGCCTCGTCTATGGCGACATTGCCGACCGGCTGACCCGGCCGCAGCTCGATGTCGACCTGTTCGCCGGCCTCAACGAACGGCGCGTCAACCTCAAGGGGTCGCTGCGCTCACCCGCCATGTCGGCCGATGCGCAGGGTCTGGCGGACCTGGGCAAGAGCACATTCAGCGCGCTCAAGATCAATGCCTCGCTGCTGCAGCCGGGCGCCTTCATGGACAAGGTGAAGGGCAAGGATGTCCGTGCCTCGATCATCCTCGACGGGCCGATGGCGACGCCCTTCATCGATTATGACATCAGCGCCACGTCCCTCGCCTTCGACGCCACCGGCATCGAGAATCTGAAGGCCAGCGGCCGCGCCGTGATCGACGCCGACCGCATCCGCATCCCGGTCAATGCGACCGCGAAGCGCGTCACCGGCCTCAATGCCGCCGCCGGCGGCCTGATGACCAATTTGCGGGTGAAGGGCGATTTTGCCTATGCCGGCGGCAAGCTGATCAGCGACAATCTCAAGCTCGACAGCGACAAGATCGACGCCACCGCCATCATCCTCGCCGATCTCGACAACGCCATCTATCGTGGCGCGCTGAAAGGCCGGGTCAACGACTATCGGATCGACGGCGTCGGCATCGTCAACCTCAACACCGACGTCAAGCTGATCCCCGGACCCAAGGGCGGCTTCGGCCTGTCGGGGATGTTCGGCGTGCGCACCGCGCGCTGGGAAAATGCCTCGGTCCGCGACTTCCTGGGCGGCAATGCTGTGATGTCCGGCCGGATCGGCATGACGCCGGAGGGCAGGTTCACCCTGGCGGTGCTCAAGGGTGCCGCGCCCAATTTCCAGATCAAGTCCGGTTCGGGCAGCTATGACACCAACGGCCAGCTCGCTTTCGACACCGAAGCCTATTCGAAACAATATGGCCCGCTGTTCCTGACCGTGCGCGGCACAGCGGACCGGCCGCAGGCGGTGCTGCGCGCGCCGCGCCCCAATGTCGGCGTGCAGCTGACCGATGTCGTTGCCAAGCTGAATGGCGAACCGGCCGGCTATCGCCTCGATGCCACCGGCGGATCGCCCTATGGCCCCTTCTTCGCCAATGTGCTGATCCGCACCGCGCAAGGCCCGCTGACGATCGACGTGACCAAGGCGCGCTTCGCCGGGGTCGACATGAACGGCCGCATCCAGCAGTCCAATGCCGGCCCCTTCACCGGCCAGCTGGCGATGAACGGGTCTGGCATCACCGGTGCGGTGAAACTCAATGCCGTCGGCAAGCTACAGGGCGTCGACGTCAACGCGACCGCCAGCAATGCCAAGCTGCCGGGCGAGGCCGACATCGTCATCGGCCGCGCCGTCGTCACCGCCTCCATGCTGCTGAGCGACCAGCCCAAGGTGATCGCCGACGTGCAGATGGCGAACGCCGCCTATGGCGACTATGTCGTGCGCAAGGCGCGGGCAAAGCTCGATTATCAGGGTGGGCGCGGCAAGGCCCAGCTGGTCGCCGACGGCTCCAGCGGCGTGCCCTTCTCGGTCGCGGTCAACGCCGCGCTGCGCCCCGACCTCTATGCCGTCGCGCTGCAGGGCAAGGCCAGCAATGTCGATTTCCGCCTGAACCAGCCGGCGATCATCCGCGCTGAAAAGACCGGCTATCGGCTGGAACCGGTCAGCCTGGTGCTGCCGCAGGGCAAGGTCGATCTGGCTGGCCATTTCGGCACGGACACGGCGCTGCAGGCCCGCTTCAAGGATTTCGACCTCGCCATCGCCAATGTCGCAAATCCGGGCCTGGGCATCGGCGGCAAGGCGACCGGCATGGTCGATTACAGCCAGAGCGGAACCGCCTTCCCGACCGCGACCACGCACCTGGCGATCAGCGATTTCCGCCGGTCGAGCCTGGCCGCCGTGTCCGACGCAGTGTCGATGAATGTCGAGGGCAAGCTGTCCTCCGCCGGCGGCGACATGCGCGGCCTCATCCGCAAGGGCAACAGCACGATCGGCCGCTTCGTCGCCACCATGGCCCCGCCGGGACCGGGCGCCAACTGGTCGGAACAGCTGATGGCTGCGCCGCTGGGCGGCGGCATTCGCTATGCCGGCCCGGCCGACGTGCTCTTCTCCTTCGCCGGCCTTGCCGATCAGCGGCTGAGCGGCGGCATCGCGGTCGCGGCCGATTTCGGCGGCCGACTGACCGCGCCGCAGCTTAACGGCCTGGTCCGCGCCAATGCGCTGACCTATGACAATACGAGCTTCGGCACCCGCGTCACCCAGATGAAGCTCGACGGCCGCTTCACCAACGACCGGCTCGACATTCGCGACTTTTCCGGCCGCGCCGGCAACGGCACGGTCCAGGCCAGCGGCACCGTCGGCCTGGCCGCCGACAGCGGCTTCCCGATGAACATCGCGGTCAAGATGGACCATGCCCGCCTCGCCCGCAGCGAAGCGATCACCAGCGTGGTCAGCGGCACCCTCAACATCACCAACAGCGCGGAAAATGGCGGCCTGATCAAGGGCGACCTGTCGCTGCCCGAGACCCGCTATCGCGTCGCCTGGCAGGGTGGCACCGAGATTCGCGAATTGCAGGGCGTCCGCCGCAAGGGCGAGGGCCAGGATGTGCTGGCGCAGCGCATCGCTGACCGCAAGGCCGCCGCGGCATCGCCGACCAACTGGAAACTCGACATCCGCCTGCGCGCCGACAACCAGATCTATGTGACCGGCATGGGCCTCGATTCCGAATGGAAGACCGACATGCGCGTCACCGGCACCGCGACCAAGCCGCGCGTCAGCGGCAAGATCGAGGTGATCCGCGGCCGCTACAGCTTCTCGGGCCATCAGTTCGACCTGGATCAGGGCGTCATCACCTTCAATGGCGACATGATGAACCCGACGCTGGCAATCAAGGCGCTGACCGAGATTGACGATGTCAGCGCCGGCATCGCCGTCGCCGGCACCGCGCAGCAGCCCGACATCACATTTGTGTCGACGCCAACCCTGCCGCAGGACGAGATTCTCTCGCGCATCCTGTTCGGTGACAATGTCGCCAATCTGTCCGCCACCCAGGCGATCCAGTTGGCGGCCGCGCTCAACGGCCTGCGCGGCGGCAGTGGCGGGCTCAACCCGATGGGCAAGCTGCAGGGCGCATCGGGCCTCGACCGGATCGGCATCGTCGGCGGTGATGAGGATACCGGGCGCGGCACGTCGCTCGCCGTCGGCCAGCATATCTCCAACAATATCTATGTGGAGGTCGTGACAGACTCGAAGGGCTTCACCGCCACCCAGTTGGAAGTCGCCCTGTCGAAGACGCTGAGCATCCTGTCGAAGACCGGCACCAATGCGGGATCTTCCGCCGCACTTCGTTATTCCAGGGACTATTGATCCGGCGCCAGGGTGGCGCCGCCACAACAGGAGAATATGTGCCCTTCGCCCCGTCGCTCTGCCGTCCGATCATCTGTGCCGTTGCCCTCTCCGCAGCGCCAGCCGCGCTGGCGGAAACCCCGCGCGAGCTGCTGACTGCGGCGGCCTTCCAGACCAGCGACAAGGCGCGGGCGCTCAGCCTCATCGGTCAGGCCATCAGCGCCGCCGACCGCATATTGATGACCGCCCCCAATGATCATGAGGCGGTGCTGCAACGCGCGGTCGCGATCGGCTATCGCGCCAAGCTGACCCGCAGCCGAGCCGATGCGCGCAGCTCGCTTTCCGCGTTCGAGGCTTTGGCCGCCCGCAACCCACGTGATGCCGAGGCACAGATGGTGATCGCCGGCTGGCATCTCGACGCGATCGACCAGCTTGGCAGCTTCATCGCCCGCACCGTGCTGGGCGCGAAGGAGCAGGTGGGTGAGGCCGCCCTGGGCAAAGCGGTCGCGCTGGGCGGCAACCGCGCCTTCTACTCGGGCCTGGCCGCATTGATGCGCATCCGCGCCGATCATAATGATGTCGCCGGCGCACTGGCGCTGGCCGAACGGGCGGCCAATGCCCCTGCCCCCGCCCCGCTCGACCAGTTGATGAAGCGCAATGCCGCCGCCATCCTGCCCGCGCTGCGCGCCGGCAATGGCAAGGCCGCCGCCGCCCAGGCGCGCAAGCTGCTGCCGTTCGGCAAGCTGCCGGAATAGCGCGACAGCGGCCTGCAGCATCGGCAGGATGACATCTTGCCGAATCTCTCCTGAAGGATGGCCATGCGTCTCGCGATCGAAGCGACCCTCGACTATGAATTTTCCGGGCCGACCGACGTATTGATGGCCGTCGAGGCCGCCGCCATGGCCGATCAGCGCATCGTCGAACAATCGCACATCATCGACAATGCCGGGCCTTTGACCAACCTCATGGGCGGCAGCGCGATCGGCCGGCGCACCTGGACGCGCAGCGGCACCGGGCGGATGCTGAGCCGCTACAAGGCGCTGGTCGATGTCGATCGGCCCGCGCCCGATCTCTTCTCGCTCGCCCGCTCGCCCTTGCCCAGCCTGCCGCAGGATGTGCTGCCCTTCATCTGGCCCAGCCGCTATTGCGAGGCGGACAGGTTCGTCAGCTTCGTCTGCGGCCATTTCGAAGGGCTGGACGGCGGCCCGCTGGTGCAGGCGCTGGTCGGCTGGGTGCATGACAATCTGCAATATGTGCCGGGCAGTTCGGATATCACCACCACTGCCGCCGACACGTTCGTCGCCCAGCGTGGCGTGTGCCGCGACTTCGCGCACCTCACCGCCGCGCTGATCCGCGCGCGCGACATTCCAGCCCGGCTGGTGTCGGTCTATGCCGCCGATCTCGATCCGCCCGATTTCCACGCGGTGGTGGAGGTGTGGCTGGACGGCGCCTGGCATATGGTCGACGCGACGGGGTTGGCCCCGATCGAGGGGATGGTCCGCATCGCCGTCGGCCGCGACGCCACCGACATCGCCTTCATGACCATCTTCGGCAGCGCCCAGATGAACGAACAGGCGATCCATGTGACGCGGATGGAAGAACCCAAGGACGTTACGGCCCCTTGATCCCGGCCCTGCCGCCCGCCTAGCCTATACTCAGACAAATTGAGGAAGGGGATGGCATGAGCGTGCAGCTTTCGGGACGGGCTTGGGTGCGAACGCGGCGGGCGCTGCTGGCGGCGACGGCGGGCTTGCTCGCCGGTCTTGCCGGCGCATCGGCCCCGGCGGCTGCGCCCGGCGGCAGCGCCGTCCTGACCGTCGACACCGGCAAGCCCGGCGCCACCATCGATCCCAATATCTATGGCCAGTTCGTCGAGCATCTGGGCCGCGGCGTCTATGAAGGCATATGGGTCGGGCCAGGCAGCCCCATCCCCAATGTGCGCGGCATCCGCAGCGATGTGGTCGCCGCGCTGCGCCAGGTGAAGGTGCCGGTGATCCGCTGGCCGGGCGGCTGCTTTGCCGATGGCTATCATTGGCGCGACGGCATCGGCCCGGCCGCGCAGCGCCCTGCCGGCATCAACGCCGCCTGGGACAAGTCGGCCGAAACCAATGCGTTCGGCACCCATGAATATATGGATTTCCTGGACCAGATCGGCGCCAAGGCCTTCGTGTCGGTCAATGTCGGATCGGGCAGCGTGCGCGAGGCGGACGACTGGATGCGGTACATGACCGCGCCGGCCGACAGCCAGCCGGGCAAAGAGCGCGCCGCCAATGGCCATGCCGCGCCCTGGGCCGTGCCCTTCATCGGTGTGGGCAATGAAAGCTGGGGCTGTGGCGGCAACATGACCGCCGACACCTATGCCACCGCCTTCCGTCATTATGCCGCCTTCCTGCGCGCCTATTCGGGCGAGCGGCCGAAGCTGATCGCGGTGGGTGCGGATACCGACGATTATGAATGGACCGAAAAGGTCATGGCGCAGGCGATGAAATGGCGCCCCAACCCCACGCCGCTCGCCTACAACACCGAACGTCCGCTGATGTGGGGCCTCTCGCTCCATTTCTACAGCTTCGCCGGCAATGACTGGCGCAACAAGGGGCGCAATATCGGGTTCGGCACCGACCAATGGGCCTCCGCACTGGCCCGCGCCCATCTGACCGACGAACTGATCCGCCGCCATGCCGCGATCATGGACCGCTATGATCCCAAGAAGCAGGTGGCGATCGCGGTCGACGAATGGGGCGCCTGGTTCGACAGCGAGAAGGACGCGCCCTCGCAGCTCTACCTCGAAAGCACGCTGCGCGACGCGGTGATCGCCGGGATGAGCCTCAACATCTTCAATAATCATGCCGACCGGGTGCGCATGGCCAATGTCGCGCAGATGGTGAATGTCATCCAGTCGCTGGTGCTGACGCAGGGCGCCAAGATGGTGGTGACGCCGACCTGGCATGTGTTCGACCTCTACAAGGTCCATCAGAATGCGACGATGATCCCGGTCGATGTGCAGGCGCCCGACTATGTCGCGGGCGCGGTGCGGCTGCCGGGGCTCAGCGTGTCGGCGTCGAAAGATGCGGCGGGCGCGCTGCATCTTAGCATCGTCAATCTCGACCCCGCCGCCGCCCGGCCGGTGCGCATCGACCTGAAAGGGGGCGCCTGGCGCAAGGCCAGCGCCCGGACGCTGACCGCCGCGACCATCGACACCCGCATCCGCTTCGAGGGCGCCGATCCCTTCGTGCCCGGCCCGCTGCCGGCGCGGCTGGCGCAGGGCCAGGTGGCGCTGACCCTGCCGTCCAAGTCGGTGACATTGGTGACGGTGGAGTAGAACGAAGCCTTCTCCCAACATCCGTTCGCTTCGAGCGTGTCGAGAAGCGGGAAGCGCTACGTTTTCTCGACTTGGCTCGAAACGAACGGAGACGGGGAAGTTTACCCCTCGGCCACCTTCAACCGCCCGGCCGCATCGTCGAACGCCGCCCAGCTTATCTGGGCCAGGCTGGCGCCGATGCTGCAACGGCGCACGCCCAGCGCCGCCAGCGCGGCGATGCCGGCCGCGTCATAGTCATGGATGACGACATTGACCGGCCTGGGCGCGACCGCCGCGACCAGTTCGGCGACGGCGCCATGGTCCAGCAGGAAAGGCACGAACAGGCAGTCGGCTCCCGCCTCCGCATAGGCTACGGCGCGGGCGATGCTCTCGCTCGGCGCCATGCCGGGCACGCGGAAATTCTCGCTGCGCCCGACCAGCATCAGCGCCGGATCGACCCGGTCAATCGCCTCGCGCGCGGCCGCGATCCGCTCCACCGCCAGCGGCAGGTCATAGAGCGCGCCGCCCGACCAGTCCTCGATCGACAGGGCCGCAATGCCGGTCTGCGCCGCCAGCGTCACATTGGCGGCGACATCCTCGGGCGCATCGGCAAAGCCATTCTCGAAATCGGCATTGACCGGCAGGTCGGTCGCCGCAACCAGCATCTCCAGATGCGCCAGCACCGCGTCGCGGCCCAGTTCGCCATCATCCTTGCCCGCCGCCCAGGCCGCGCCGGCACTGGTCGACGCGATCGCGCGAAAGCCCTTCTTCGCCAGCCGCACCGCGCTGCCCGCGTCCCAGGCATTGGGCAGCAGGAAGAAGCCATCCTGGTGCAGGGCACGGAAATCGGCGCGTTTGCGGGCGGTGTCGGTCATCAGGAAATCCTTCTTTGTCCTCTGGATTGGCAAGCGGATTGACTCGGGAAGCCAATGGCGTGAAATAAGAACATATCAGGAACAAATGCAATGAGCGAGTCGATCAAAAGTCTCGCCGCGCTGAAGCGGCATATCGCGGCGCTGGACCGGACGCCAGCGCTGACGGTCGGCTGTGCCCGGCTTGCGACCGGTCATGCCGGGCTGGACGCGGCGCTCGACGGCGGCCTCCTGCGCGGGCGGGTGCATGAACTGTTCGGCGCGGCCGAGGAGGAAGGAGCGGCGGCCGGCCTGGCGCTGATCCTCGCCCGGCTGGCGGCGGATGACGCCCCCCTGCTCTGGCTGCGCACCACCACATCGGCCAGGGCGGGCGGATCGCCCTATGGCCCCGGCCTCGCGGCGCTGGGGCTGAACCCGGCCCGGCTGCTGATCGGGCTGATGGCCGATGACGCGATGCTGCTGCGCGCGGCGGTGGAGGGGCTGCGTTGCCCCGCACTCGGCGCGCTGCTGATCGAATTGCGCGGGCGCGCCCCGCTGCTCGACCTCACTGCCAGCCGGCGATTGGCGCTGGCGGCCGAACAATCGGGCGTCACCGCCTTCCTGCTGCGGGTTGGCGGCGATCCGGTGCCCAGCGCGGCGGAAACCCGCTGGCAGGTGGCGGCCGCCCCATCCGATCCGCTGCCCGGCAATGCGCCGGGGCACAGTGCCTTCGCCCTCAGCCTGTTGCGGCGACGGGCGGGGCCGGACGGGCTGGCCTGGCGGCTGATATGGGATGGCGAGAAAGGGGCTTTTGGAGACGGACGGCATGAACGCCATGAGCATGGACAGGACGGACAGCAGGACGGCGCGCCGCTATCTGGCGCTCTGGTTCCCCTTCCTGCCGATCGATCGGCTGCGGATCGCGCGGCCTGACCTCTGGGCCGCGCAGGGCGATGCGCCCGCGGTGGTGGTGGAAAATGTTCGCGGCGCGATGCGGCTCGCGACGCTGGATGCCGATGCGCTGGCGGCGGGCCTTACCGCCGGCATGACGCTGGCCGATGCGCGCGCCCGCGAGCAGGAACTGCGCGTGTTCGAGGCCGATCCCCATGGCGACCAGGACTGGCTGGAGCGGCTGTGCGACGGTTGCGCCCGTTACACCCCCAATGCCGCGCTCGATTCCGGCCATGGCCTGATGCTCGACATCAGCGGCTGCGCCCATCTGTGGGATGGCGAGGCGGAACTGGCGCAGGCTGCGACCGACCGGCTGGAACGGCATGGCATGCGCGTGCGCCACGCCATCGCCGCATCGCCCGAGGCCGCCCATGCGCTCGCCCGTTTCCCCGCCGCCCCCGCGCCGGACGAGGATGCGGCGGTGCGCCGCCTGCCGGTCGAGGCGCTGGAGCTGGAGGCGGAGAGCGCGGTGGCGCTCCGCCGCGCCGGACTGCGCAC
>NZ_LUFI01000080.1:0-16653 GCF_005281675.1 Sphingobium sp. MP9-4
ACGATCCGGCACGAAAGGCCCGTGCTGTTAAAGTAGCGGTTAAAGTTGTGCTACCAGATGAGAGGAAATGGCGGAAATCTGCGGGATTGAAGGTGTCAGGAAGACGGCTGCACGAGAAGACCGTCCGCCCCTGTTGCTATCCTCAGGAAGCAGCTAAAAGATCGTCGGAAAGGACCTGTTCAATCAGGGCAGACAGGGCAGAGGAAGGGCTCTTTTTACCTCCGGCTTCGGCAATCTCACCGATGCGCTGCAACGCGCGAGAGATGTCTGGCGTTGCTTCGACACGCCCGCGCGCCTCTTGAATTGCCGCGATATGGTCGATGATATCGCCCGGAAAATCTGGATACATGGGCGCATAAGAGGCCAAAAATTCAGGCGTCATGACGATGGGATAGGCCCAGTTGAGAGCCTCAATGAGATCGCCTTCATATATTGCGTCGATGACGCCGTTCTCATGACGAACCCAAAATGTGTCGGCGCGAGCCTCTACGGCCCAATCGTGCACTTCGCTTGCTTCACGTGTGATTTCAACGCCCTCGACCATGTCACAATTGAAGGTCTTGACCTCGCTGAATTCCAGTAGGGCTGACCCGATCGCGTTAGCGATGGTATTTTTGAAATAAACCATATAAAAGTCCTCCATTAAATTGATAAGAAAACCATAAATTATTATGCAAACAGGCAATTGTCGCATAAATTCCGTTAGTTTTATAGTTCAATAGTTCTATATTCTTGAAATATGCAATTGATCACCTCAAAGGATGCGATCTTGTTTATTCGCTTGCTGTGCCGTTTTTCTATGTCGTGGAACGGGAAGCGTCCAGCAAGAGATCGCCACTTTGACACACTTGTGTATTTTACTGATTTCTGTGATACCAGACGGATGGGAAAACGGCTCAAAATGTATGAAGAGATGCTCCGCAAGAGCATGGAAACGCGCAGCGCGCGAGCCACTGAGCACGCACGCAAAGCGTTTGACGTGCTGGAGCGGCTGTACGATTTGACTGATCTTTTTGATAAAGTTGAAAATTTAAATCTGGCTTTGTTGACTAAAATTTTAAACAAATCTGGTATTAAATCACCAACGGGTAAAAAGCTTAAATCTACTACTGTGTCTCGCATGTTCATCCATCTTGGAATGACATGGCAAGGATTTGTCACAATCCTTTATGAACATAGGGCCGCAGTGCAGATGATTGAAAATGCTAGCCATGATTACGACGATGCAGCAGCGAACGCGCGCTTGAAGTCAAATGCGGACAAGGTTGAACGTGTATTGGCAAAACGTCGGATGGACGCTCTGGATATCAATTGGCTCCTTTTTAATGAGAAGGGCGATCGGATCGGCGTAAAAGAGTATTTTCGACTCGTGCGTCGAGGTAAGCGCGTCACAACTGAGTATAAATCGAAACCTAATAATGCCTTGGTGGTGGGAGATCGCTTGAGCAAAATCTCCCCTGCTTTTGAGAAAGCGAAGTTGATAAACCAAATGGCATATAATGCCCGAGAATATGCGATGCTCTTGGCAGAGCGGGATCGATTGTTGCGTAGCCAGTAAACTGTGCGGGACCCGCGCAGACGGTCATTTCACTGTTGCTATTAAAGGTTAACTGCCCGCAACAAACCAATTTGTTGATCACCAGCGCTGGAATCTGCTGCCAAACGTGCGGATGTTGCGCCGCCTTCGTTGCAGAATTCCAGCACCGCTGCGGGGCGCAGTTTCGCATCTATCCATTGCCGTAATGGTTCAAAAAGATGCGCTACCCAAAGTGCTTCAATTGTAAAAAAGTGCGGCCGATCACGCGGGGGGCACAATGAGCAGAACCATCCCTCAGCCCCGGTCTCAGCAACGACATCTTCATCGAAAAGAAAATCCCAGCATTCTCCATCGCGCATGGCTGCGATACTGATCCCAGCCCTATGCGCGTATCCCTGAAGCGCGCCGTCCCCGATAAGAAAACTGACATCGACGGCGTCGCATTCGGCGCTGGCTTTGACAGTTATGATGTCGTGAAGGTCAACTGCGGACGCGAACCATGCGTTGAACGCTTCGGTGAACGGCCAATATTGCTCGCCTTCCGGCATCACAAACCCCAATCGCCATGATATCGCCCCAACCGCCGCAGTGCTTCCACAGCTTTATCACCACGATCGGGACGACGGTCTGGAACACCATGCCGGGCGGCAAATGCATAGGCCGCGCGCGAGATGCCCACATCCACAGCGCCATTGCGGAAGCCATAGACGCCGTCAGCGATCCACATGCCGTCAGTCCTGTCAAAGCTGATCAGCACCTCTGCACCTTCGTGACGAAATTCGCCGAATGCGTGCCCTCCGACCATCGCCGAAGAAAAATAGCCCCGTGAGCAGTTGCGGTATTTCCGGGCGATCGCTGCCAGTTCAATCCCGTTACGGATGGGTCGATATCCGTTGGCCGCCGGAATCGGTCCAGACGGGAAGGCCATACACATCGACCATCGCTTGATCGCGTCATTGATATTATCAGCACGGCGCAATGCCTCAACAAGTGTCGAGCGATCAACGCCACGGCGATTCAACAGATCAACTGAGAGGGCCACATCCGTGGCGTGCTTACGATCCCTGACCTTGTCGAGGATACGGGCGTCACACAGATCGACAGGGCAACCTGTGATGGTGGCCAAACGGTCAGGATTGAGGATGGCGGACCGCCAAATTGCGTCGACGAGATGGCGAGCCCCCTCCGAAAGGAGGTCGAACAAGTGCCGATAATATTCGGGTTCGTGAGGCTGCGGACCGCTACGCCCCAAGGCCGCCCGAAGCCCCGGAGGCACACTTCGGAAAGCGCGAAGGAGGATAGCGCGGTGCCCGGCACGCATCAGAAATTCGGCCGCTCCGCTCGCGTCATCATCTTCCGGTTCCACGGCAGCCAAAAACGCAGCCGCAACCTGTCGCCGCTCATTGCTCGCACGAAGATAATGGCCAGCAAATCCCGGCTTTGCCTCATCGAGCAGCGCGATGCGATCCAGCATCCATCCCGAAACCGGTGCGATGGACTTCATAACAATATCTCCCTTCAAATCGGGTTCATATTGTCATGCGGCTTCTCCTCGATCGGATTGGAACGAGGGCATAAATACTCGATGAAAAAGGAAAATTCACCCGAAAACTTCGGCACTTGGTCTTTTGGATATGACGGATGCGACGATGATTCATGCTTCGATGATGACGGCGCGATCTCGATTTGGAAGGTGCTGACCGCTCCTGTGCATCCGACAAGCGATCCCCGGTATCTGTCGGCAAATATGCGCGATCGCCTTGTGCGCCATCGCGTGGCTCAAATGGAGCAGGAGGCAGAGCGTCGTATCGCCACACTTCATTCTATTGCCCGGAACTGACGCACGATACGAGAACGGACTCATCCGCGACAGGGTTCACATCATGTCGATGGATGCTCCCTACATGGCGACCGCCCGCTCGCAGGTCGACGCTTCCATGATTCTGTCGCGCGCCAATCTCACCCTAACCCCGATCCTGCGGCCAAGGGGCTGAAGGAAGGCCGTGAAATTTCAATGAAGATGCGTTTCGCTGGCGACATGATGCGCTCGTGATTATGGTGACCTCATGAATCCTGTTGAGATCGAAGAAGCCGTTTCGCAGCTTGCGCTTGAACCCTTTGACCGGGGGGAGTTTCCCTTTTCGTTCCTGCGCGCGTTCGGCAACCCTGAGACGACCATCAAGCGGTTGCGCACCGGCTCGACCAACCAGTCCGATGTCGGCGGCGTGCTCCAGCGCAGCAACATCCACATCGCGACCTGCGATGCCGGTGAGGTCGAGGCCACGCTCGGCCTGCTGCGCGACAGCCCGAAGACGGCGACGGCCAAGGCCAAGTTCATCCTCGCGACGGACGGCGATTCCTTCCAAGCGGAGGATCGGACGAGCGGTGAGACGGTCGCGTGCAACTATGCCGATTTCCCGGATCACTTCGGCTTCTTCCTGCCGCTGGCGGGCATCACCACCGTTGAGCAAATCAGGGAAAGTTCGTTCGACATCCGGGCGACGGGTCGTCTCAACAAACTCTATGTCGAGCTTCTGAAGGACAACCCGGACTGGGCGAAGGCCGAGCGCCGCCCGGACATGAACCACTTCATGGCGCGGCTGATCTTCTGCTTCTTTGCGGAGGATACCGATATCTTCGTCGGCGAGGGGCTGTTCACCAAGACGGTCGAGCAGATGAGCGCACGGGATTCGTCGGACACCCATACGGTCATCAGCGAGATTTTCCGCTCGATGGACACGAAGATCGCCGATCGCCAGTCGGCGGGCATCGCGCGCTACGCCAACCAATTCCCCTATGTGAACGGCCAGCTTTTCAGCGGCAGCACCGAGGTGCCGCGCTTCACCAAGATCGCCCGCTCCTACCTCAACCATATCGGCAATCTGAACTGGCAGAAGATCAACCCGGACATCTTCGGGTCGATGATCCAAGCCGTAGCCGACGACGAGGAGCGCGGCGCGCTCGGCATGCACTACACCAGCGTGCCGAACATCCTGAAGGTGCTGAACCCGCTGTTTCTCGACGATCTGCGCGGGAAGCTGGAGGAGGCTGGGGACAATGGCCGCAAGCTGCTCAACCTGCGCAATCGCATGGCGCGGATCAGAGTGTTCGATCCGGCCTGTGGATCGGGGAATTTCCTCGTCATCTCTTACAAGCAGATGCGAGAGATCGAGGCTGAGATTAACCGGCGACGGGGTGAACCCGACCGGCGCAGCGACATTCCGTTAACGAACTTCCGTGGCATCGAGCTTCGCGACTTCCCCGCCGAAATCGCGAGGCTTGCGCTCATCATCGCCGAATTTCAGTGCGATGTGTTATATCGCGGGCAGCAGGAGGCGCTGGCCGAATTCCTGCCTCTGAATTCCGATAACTGGATCACCTGCGGCAACGCGCTTCGCCTCGATTGGATGAGCATCTGTCCGCCAACCGGAACAGGTGTAAAGCTCAAGGGTGACGATCTGTATGAAACGCCTCTGGATCAGTCTGAGATAGATTTTGAGAATGCCGGTGGGGAAACCTACATTTGTGGAAATCCACCTTATCTCGGAAGCACATGGCAAAACGAGGAGCAAAAATCTGATCTGGAGAGACTTTTCTCTCGTCGAACCACAAGCTGGAAATCGCTCGACTATGTCGCTGGATGGTTTGTTAAGGCAGCCGATTACGGCCTGCATACTCAAACCGTATCGGCTTTCGTCACCACCAATTCCATTTGCCAAGGGCGTCAAGTTGACACCCTGTGGACTATCATTTTCTCACTAGGGTATGAAATCCGGTTCGCGCACACATCCTTCAAATGGAAAAACCTCGCCAGTCACAATGCAGGCGTCACCGTGGCTATCGTTGCCATCGCAAATAGTTCCAACCGAGATAAGTTTCTATATTCTATCAGCGAAAATGATGAAACTGTTTCGAAGCAAGTTGAAAACATTAATGCTTATCTCGTAGCCGCGCCGCATATCATAGTTAGCGGAATTTCTAAAACTTTCGACGGAAGACCTGATTTCATATCAGGCAATGTTGCGGACGACGACGGAGCATTATTTGCCGCGTCGATTGATGAATTTGGAGAAATCCCGCTAAGCGCGCAGCACATGATCAGAAAGTTTCTAGGGTCGAGTGAACTTATTAACGGCAAACAACGATATTGCCTTTGGGTTGAAGATAGCGATCTTGAGGTTGCCAACGGGATATCGAATTTTACCGAGCGTTTTGAGAGGGTGAGAGTTAAGCGCTCTAATCCGAAGGCTGGCCCGCGAGCGAAATCGTCGGCACACGAGCCTCATAAATTTGCGTTCCGGTCAAATCGTGAAGAACCGGCGTTAGTGATTCCGCGTGTTTCATCGGAAAACCGTCCCTACCTCCCAGTCGATCTGGTGGATCGTTCAGTCATTTTGGGCGATAGAAATTTTGCTCTGTATAACGCTGATCTCTGGAATATGGCGCTTATCGCATCGCGCCTGCACTGGGTGTGGATAGGAACAGTGTGCGTGCGAATGAGAACAGATTTCTCTTATTCTAACACGCTTGGCTGGAATACCTTCCCGCTTCCAAAGCTCACCGACCAGAATAAGGCTGACCTCACGCGGTGCGCAGAGAACATTCTTTTAGCGCGCGAAGTGCATTTTCCAGCTACGATCTCGGACCTCTACGATCCTGACGAAATGCCCGAGAATTTGCGTCAGGCTCATGAGGAAAACGACGAAGTGCTCGAACGCATCTACATCGGTCGCCGCTTCCGCAACGACACCGAACGCCTCGAAAAGCTGTTCGACCTCTACACCAAGATGACCACCAAAAAGGCGGCGGCGTGAGCGAGGGCACGGTCACCTTGGACGCACATCAGCGCGAGCAGGCGCGGACGCATGCGCTCATCGACGATCTGCGGGCTTTGCCTGCGGAGGCGGCGTGGGTCGAGTTCAAGGAGAATAATTCGGACCCGGAGTTGATCGGGAAACTGATTTCGGCGCTCTCAAACGCGGCGCGGCTTGCGGATCAGCATTTTGCCTATGTCGTCTGGGGTGTCCGCGACGGCGATCATGCGGTCGTGGGCACATCGTTCGAGCCCTCGGCAACCAAGCATAAGAACCAACCCCTCGACTTTTGGCTGAGCCAGTGCCTGCAACCGGCTATCGCCTTCTGCTTCAAGAGTATGGATTATCAGGGACAGCGGCTCGTGCTGCTGGAAATCCCGGCTGCGGCAACCAGCCCGGTCGAGTTCGAGCGGACGGCCTATGTTCGGATCGGCAGCGCCACACCCCGGCTGTCAGATCATCCTGAGCGGCAGAAGCTGCTCTGGGCAAAGATTCAGCCCTATGCGTGGGAAACCGGCATCGCCGCCCAGTTCCTCACCGGCGATGAGGTTCTCGCTCGGCTCGATTATACCAGCTACTTCGACCTCACTGCCCAGCCACTGCCGGATAACCGGGCCGGGATATTCGACAAGCTCCGGGCGGATCGGCTGATCGAGGCCGATGTCGGGGGCCAGTGGAACATCACCAACCTCGGCGCGATGCTGTTCGCCAAGAACCTCAATGACTTCTCACCCTCGATCGCACGCAAGGGCGTTCGCTTCGTCGCTTATGAGGGGACCAACCGCGCGACCACGGTGACACATCGTCGCGATGGACATAGAGGGTATGCCAGCGGGTTCAAGGGCCTGACCGATTACATCGACGGCCTGCTGCCGAGCAACGAGCATATCGGCAAAGCCTTTCGCGAGGAGGAACCGCTCTACCCATCGATCGCGATCCGCGAATTAGTAGCCAATGCGCTGATCCATCAGGATATGACGATCACGGGCGCGGGGCCGCTCGTCGAGTTGTTCAAGGATCGGTTGGAGATCACCAATCCGGGACAGCCGCTGATGAAGCCGGATCGCTTTCTCGATTCTCCGCCGCGTTCGCGAAACGAGGCGTTGGCATCGTTGATGCGCCGGATGCGGCTTTGCGAGGAGCAGGGCACCGGGATTGACAAGGTGTTGGCCTCAGCCGAACTCCACCAGCTTCCGCCGCCCGACTTCCGCGAAGAGGATCATTCGGTTCGCGCGGCCCTTTTCGCGCCCCGCAGCTTCGCCGAGATGACGCAGGATGAGCGCGTTCGCGCCTGCTATCAGCACGCCGCGCTGCGATATGTCAGCAGCGATCGGATGACCAACGCGAGCTTGCGGGAGCGGCTCGGGATCGCGGAGCGAAACGCCTCACAAGCATCGGCGGTGATCCGCTTGGCTCTGGACGCAACCCTGATCCGGGCCGGAGACCCTGAGCATCCGCGTGCCGGTTATGTACCCTACTGGGCATGATGCTACAAAAGTTTTGATCGGGTTTTGATCGGAGGGGTGAGAATGGGGCGGATAAATGGGGAAAACGCTGGGAAAACGGGGATATTCCTTCGCGCTTGTTCCCCGTTTGACCTTGATCGGGTTTTGATCCTCGACGGCTTTAGGCATGAATCTCGGTCCCTGACGATGCGTCCGATCGCACATCCTCATAGCATATGGCGGTCGCTGGTGTGAGTGAGCCGAACCGTCAGCCGGGATGGGACAAGCAGGCGATCAATCGGATCGCCAGTGATCTTTATGGTGGGCTCGGCTCGATGTTCGAGGCTCATGGCTGGGCGACGGACGGTCGCGTCATCAGCCAGATCGCTCCGACCAAGGTCGTCCAGACATATGGCAGCGTCGAGGCGTTCGTCCGGGCTCATCAGGACGGTCGAGAGTGGAATGCGATGTTGGACCCGCTTGCCGCGATAAGGGCTGATCCGCCGCAGGTTTTCCTCAAGAGCTTCCACGGGTTCGATCCCGAGACATGGGGCTTTCTGGGCTACACCGAGGCGTCCTCGCGCGAGAAGTTTGTCCGAGAGAGCAAGCCCGGTGCGCTGCTGGTCGTCTGCGCCACTTCCAAGGCCCCGAACTCCAAAGAACGGCTTCGCGTGCTCGGAATGCAGCAGCAATCTCACATCTATGGAACGAAGTGGGATTTCCTTGCTCCCGAACGCCAAGCGGCAGAGCGAAGCGACCCGGCGCGGGTGGATGCGTGGGCTAATGCCCTGAAAGCACTTCGCGCATGGCGTATCCCGGAGGAGGACCGCCCTTTCGTTCGCGACATCTTCCCCGATACCCATAAGGGCGGCGCTAACGGCACGGCGATCGGATCATATGGCCTGCGGCTGACCTCGGAAGAGGCGCTGCGGATTCTCGATCTGCCGCTATACGAGGTTTCCGTTTTTGGTGGCGCTCCGGTCGAGGCTCTCATACCGGGGCCAGCCCAGAAAATCCTTTCGCCGAGTAGGCCGGGGCCGGTGTCTCAATCGGGCTATATGGTTCGTGAGGCTGAGGGACCGAAGCACCTTTACATCCTCCGCCTGCACGGGGACGCCGACAAGTTTCTTGGATATGAGGCATCCGGTCATTCGATCGTTAAGGTCGGCTTCTCGGTCAGCCCACAGACTCGGTGCGATGCCCATAACGGCGCGCTCCCGGCCTGTGCGTTCGAATGGAAGATCGAGAAATCCACTTATGTGGAGCAGCGATCTCCGTTTCCCTCGTCGCGCCACGCGCTGGCCGGGGAAGGTGAGATGAAGAAGTTGCTTGCTAACGAAGGCAAATCGCTCGGTGGAGAATTCTTCCTCGCCGAGACAAAATCAGTTGATCGCGCATGGAAGGCTGCAATCGTTGCAGCCGAGAATTGGAAATCATGACCACTGCCAAGCCCATACCCGCCGTCTCGTTTCAGACCGCCCGCACAGGCATCTCCGCCAAGCCCAATGCGATGGGCATGCGCGAGATGCAGGAGCGCGCCTATAACAAGCGGGGTGAGCAGTATCTGCTGATCAAGTCGCCTCCCGCCTCGGGGAAGTCGCGCGCGCTGATGTTCATCGCGCTCGATAAGCTCCACAATCAGGGGCTGAAGCAGGCGATCATCGTCGTGCCTGAGAAGTCGATCGGCGGCAGCTTCTCTGATGAACCCCTATCCAAATTCGGCTTCTGGGCCGACTGGACGGTGAAGCCGCAGTGGAATCTTTGCAACGCGCCGGGGCCGGATGAGGAGCGCGTCGATCCCTCAAAGGTCCGCGCGGTCGGCCAGTTCCTCACCAGCGATGACCGCGTGCTGGTCTGCACCCATGCGACCTTTCGCTTCGCGGTAGAGCAGCTTGGCGTTGAGGCGTTCGATGACCGGCTGATCGCGGTGGACGAGTTCCACCATGTCTCCGCCAGTGCCGACAACCGCCTCGGGAGCCAGCTTGCCGACTTCATCCGCCGCGACAAGGCGCACATCGTCGCGATGACGGGCAGCTATTTCCGTGGTGACGCGGTGCCGGTCCTCATGCCCGAGGATGAGGCACGGTTCGAGCCGGTCACTTACACTTACTACGAGCAGTTGAATGGCTATGAGCATCTCAAGGCCCTCAACATCGGCTATTTTTTCTACTCCAACCGCTATCTGAGCGCGATCGAGGCGGTTCTCGATCCGGCGAAGAAGACGATCGTCCACATCCCCTCGGTCAATTCGCGCGAGAGCACGAAGGACAAGATCAAGGAGGTCGAGGAGATCATGGAGTATCTGGGGGAGTGGCAGGGTGCCGACCCCCAGACCGGCTTCCATCATGTGAAGCTGCCGGACGGCCGGGTCATCAAGATTGCCGATCTGGTCGATGACAGCGACCCTGCGAAGCGGGCCA
Source organism: Sphingobium sp. MP9-4 (assembly GCF_005281675.1). Lineage (NCBI taxonomy): Bacteria > Pseudomonadati > Pseudomonadota > Alphaproteobacteria > Sphingomonadales > Sphingobiaceae > Sphingobium > Sphingobium sp. MP9-4. The sequence continues at coordinate 10,217 of NZ_LUFI01000080.1, forward strand.
AGGTGCTCGCCGCGCTGAAAGACCCCGCCCACCGCAACGACCGCGATCATGTCGATATCATCATCGCGCTTGGTATGGCGAAGGAAGGCTTCGACTGGATTTGGTGTGAGCATGCGCTGACGGTTGGCTATCGGTCGAGCCTGACCGAGATCATCCAGATCATCGGTCGTGCCACCCGCGACGCGCCGGGGAAGGAAACCGCGACCTTCACCAATCTGATCGCCGAGCCTGATGCGTCCGAGGCGGCGGTGGTCGGCGCGATCAACGACACCCTCAAAGCCATCGCCGCCAGTCTGCTGATGGAGCAGGTGCTCGCGCCAAGGTTCACCTTCACACCCAAGGATCGCGGCCCGATCGACGACTTCGACTACGGCCCCGGTGGCTATCAGGAGGGGCAGACCAATGTCGGCTTCAATGAGGAGCGCGGCCAATTCCACTTCGAGATCAACGGCCTTGTCGAGCCCAAGAGCGAGGAAGCCGTCCGCATCTGTCAGGAAGACCTGAACGAGGTCATTACCCAGTTCGTGCAGGACAAGACCGCCCTTGAGCGCGGCATGTTCGACGAGGAAGTGGTGCCCGAGGAACTGACCCAGCTTCGCATGGGCAAGATCGTGCGCGATCGCTATCCCGAGTTGAGCGCCGATGATCAGGAGGCTGTTCGCCAGCACGCCATCGCCGCGCTCAATCTGACCCAGCGCGCGAAGAAGCTCGCCGGGGGCGGTGACGCCGAGGATGGTGAGCCCAAGCTGAACACTGCGCTGATCGACGGCGTGCGCAAATTCGCGATGGATGTCCGCGATCTGGACATCGACCTGATCGACAGCATCAACCCGTTCGAAGCGGCCTACTCGGTGCTTGCCCGGTCCATGGATGCCAACATCCTCAAGCAGGTGCAGGCCGTGATTTCGGCGCGGAAGGTGAAAATTTCACCGGAAGAGGCCCGCGATCTTGCCGAGCGTGCACTTCGATTCAAGAAGGAGCGCGGACGGCTGCCCGACATCAATGCGCAGGACGCATGGGAGAAGCGGCTTGCCGAAGGGGTTGCGGCTTTCGCTCGATATCGTGCAGAGGCGGCCGCAAATGGCTGACCTCTCTGATGACGAACTGCTTGCCGAGCTTGGCGTAGCGATCGAACAACCCAAAGCACGGACCTACACGCCTCGCGAGGAGCGGATCATCGCAGGATTTGAGGATGTCGTGCGCTTTCACGATGAGCACGGGCGGAAACCACAGCACGGCGAAGATCGCGATATCTTTGAGCGCCTTTATGCTGTGCGCCTCGACCGCCTGCGGGAACTCGACGAATGCCGAGAGCTTCTCACCCCGCTTGATGCCCATGGCCTGCTGAGTATGACTGAGGCGGAAGCAGCAATGCCCGTCGAGAACATCGACGACGACGCCCTGCTCGCCGAGCTTGGGATCGCGGTCGATCCTGCCGCTGATGACATTCGCGTGTTGCGCCATGTGCCATCCGCCGACGAGCGTCGTGCCGCTGAGGAAATTGCAAATCGAGAGAAGTGTGAGAACTTCGCCGCATTCAAGCCCCTGTTCGAACAGGTCGAACGCGACCTAGACAGCGGCGCACGGGTCACGCGTCCCTTCGTAAAGGACGCAGGATTCCTCAAAGCCGACATCACCAAGGGGCAGTTCTTCATCCTTGGCGGGCAGATCGCCTATGTCGCTGATGTCGGCGAACCCATCCGTGCGCCAAACGGCGAAACGGACGCCCGCCTGAAGGTCGTCTACTCGAACGCCACGGAGAGCAACCTGCTGCTGCGCTCATTACAGCGAGCCCTCTATAAGGATGATGCAGGGCGGCGGATCACCGAACCGGAAGCTGGACCGCTGTTTGCGGCAACGACCGAAGAGGGCGATCTGGAAAGCGGCACAATCTACGTATTGCGCAGCAATTCCGACCATCCCACGATCACGGAACATCGAGACCTGATCCACAAGATCGGGGTGACGGGAGGCTCCATCGAAGCCCGGATTTCCAACGCTGCGAAGGACGCGACCTATCTTCTCGCGGGAGTTGAGATCGTCGCCAGCTACAATCTCTTCAATATCAATCGCGCAAAGCTGGAGGCTCTGATCCATCGTGTCTTCGCCCCTGCTCAGGTCGACCTGATGATCCGCGATCGATTCGGTAACCCCGTGAAGCCGCGAGAATGGTTCCTAGTGCCGCTGGCTGTAATCGACGCCGCGGTTGAGAAGATCAGGGATGGTTCGATCGTCCATTATCGATACGATCCAACACAAGCCAGACTTGTCGAGGCTTGATAGTCCGACGGTGACATCCAGCAATATCTGATACAATCTTGCCGTTGAATTTGATCCAAGACGTTGCTGCCGCAAGGCGCGAAAAAGGCTTGAGCCAAACGCAGCTTGCCGGTCTCGTTAATGCAGACCGGCAAGCTATCGCGCGGCTGGAAAGTGGTATCGGTTCTGTCGCTCTTTTGCTCCGCGTGATGACGGCGCTGCATTATCATGTCTCCGGTTTGGCGCGCGGCGCGACGTTACCGGAGCAGATGAAGAATCGTCGGCAAGTCATGGGCCTTTCCGCCGAGGAACTTGCACGGCGGGCGGGCATTTCACCGACAACGCTTATTGCGCTTGAGAATGGCAGGGGCACCGTCGCCTCTCTTACCAAAGTCATGACCGTCATCCAGACATCGCGGACCGAGCGCCGGAAACCGAATCTCACGCCCTTTCTCCCATCGATCGTGGGCGAGCGCGATTCCCGTTTCACTCCAGTAGAATTTGTGAGCATTCTTGAGGAGGTTTGGGGCCGCATCGACCTTGATCCCTGTGCCCATACCGAGAGCCCGGTTCGGGCAACTCGCAAAATCCTTCTATCTGACGGTGGCGACGGGCTCCGGGATGAATGGTCAGGCCGCCTCGCTTACGTGAATCCGCCGTTTTCACGGATGACCAGTTGGCTCCGTCGAGCGGACGAGATGTGGGCTGCTGGGAAAGTGAACAAAGTCGTAGCCCTTGTCCCGGCAAGAACCGACAGTGCCTACTTCCACGACCATCTTGCCCGAGTCTGCGACATTGGATTTTTGCAAGGCCGAATGCAGTTTGCTCGCGCTTCTGGCCGTAGCGATAAGGCCAACCGCGTGCCATTTGCTTTGATGGTATGCGTCTGGGGAGCCACACGACAGGAAATCGAAGCTTTTGATCGCCTTTCTCCTTGTCGGTGGCTCGCCAAGACGGACGGTGGTCCGCTGCTCAAGCGGCCGACCGCCGTAGTCTATGAAGAAGACCCTGCCTTTCCCGCGCTAGTCGGGTGATCGGATCATGCGGCCTTGCGCTGCTCCTGCGCCTTACGCTTTTGATTTCGGGTCAAACTGACTTCAAATCTATAGCGAAGGCCTGACATCGCCGCCGGGCTCGACATCAACGCCCGATACAACGTGGGGTTGATCAGCAGATGGTGTTCGGTGCAGGGCTGCCGACGAAATCCCCGATTACGTCCAGCGGTTTGGTTGATCTGGTCAACGTGGGTCATAAGAACCAAATCCTCCCGGCCCGTCCACGCATTCAAGGCCTGAACGGTGCGGTAATGGTCCTGATCGAGCATGGTTACCACCTGCACGATTGACCGGGAGGCCAGATCGTTGCGCCCCCGTGCTGCCGCATGGGTCATCCCATTTGCAACGTGATCGCCAAGCTTGTTCGCGATGATCGTCCAGCCTTCCAGATCATGATAATCACGCGTCACCTCATCGATATGTTTGGAGCGGATTCCTTTCCAGCTACCAACCGACAGCGGGTCCTTGCCCAGCCGGAGATGCGTTGGGCTGGTGCAAAGGATGTTGCCATCGAACGCCTTATCTGCAACGCACGTCGGCACCACCTCCGTCGTCAGAAATAGCAGCCTGTCCGCCAGCCTTCGATCCGGCCCTTCCATCCACCAGTTGCGACGGGCTACGAACATCCGCTCACCGTTACAGGCATAGCGATCGCCGTGCGGGAACGCCGGATATTCGGCGGTTCTGCGCAGCATTACTTCGTCGAAGGGCAGGGTCATCATCTCTCGGGCAGCGTGGAAATCAAAGCCCATGTTGCCACGGGCCTCGACATGCTGATCAAACGCTCGTCTTTGCTGTGCTATCCTTGGCTCAGCCCAGATGTCTCCGGACGCTTGCCGGAGGTCGTTGATCCACGCCATCTGGTCCTCGGTCAGAACCCGAACGAGATTACCGACAGAAACCTCATCGTGTATCAGGCAAGAGAGCGCCGAGCGATTTCGGGCATCATCATCTTCAATTTCCCGGTCGAAGTAGTTCGGATCAAACAACTGCCGGGTGCGACCGAATTGACCCCATCGATGCGCCACATCATGAACGGTCATGATGACGGGGTGGCGATCGCCAACCTGCTGCCACAGATCACGATGTTGCTGCTCAAGTTCGCGGCGGACATCGGGCTGAAGCCGTTCGATGAGACGCCAAAGTGACACGCCTTGGGCCGTCGCGATGGCCTCTGTCAGGGATTCGCGGCCGAGGTCGTCGCATATGTCGCTATACCAGCGGGACCATGATCGCCAAACGATGGCGAGATGTCTCGATCCTTTCCAGCGTTCGTTGAAATATTCCGCCTTTTCATGGGCGTTAGCATAATCTCCGAAAGCAAACATCGTAGGGCGGCGGTCGCCGTTCACCACCATGTCGATGCAATCGAAGTCATTAATGATGGTGGTTGTTTTGCTGATCCCTTCGGGTGCGGTCAGAATCATCGGCTCCCTAACGAGCATCATGTAGCGTGAAAGGTTCTCCGCCATCAGTTTGCGCGCCGCTACGATCTGGCCGCTGGTTAGCGCGTCAGTCTGATCAAGCTCAGCGCACCAGATGCGGATCATCTGGCCCAAAGGCGCGGGAAGAGGCGGGCAGCCAGCAGCTTCTGCTAGATCGGCATCAGTCCCGATAAAACGGGGCGTCACAAATTCCTCAGCTATATAGGTCGATGGATTGCGATCGCGAGGGCTGTTTCGAAACAGAGCGCGGTGATCATCGCCAGAGTGCACAAGGTGGACAAAGGTGAGGCCTGTTCCTTCGTAGAAGGCAGCAAGGCGGCGTTCGCAATGCCGATGCTGGTCTGGCGGCAAAGCCATGTCTGGAGAATAGGCTCGCGGCTTTCGGACGTTGCTATCGACGGTGAAAAGGCTTGGGGAGAATAGCAGTTTCAGCGCAGGCTGGCGCTTACTCTCTTGCTCAAGCAATAGAACCTGTCGAACGCGCCTTCCTGCCGCAAATCCCAGAACATTGGGTTTTTCCAATGTCCGAAGCGCTCGCGGGGTGCGACGCAACGACGTGGCTCTCGACAGATTGTCATCCGGCTGCACACCTCCCGATGGGCGCAAAGTGTCCATGACGATTGACCTTAGAATCTCCCAATGCGCCTGATGTCCACGTTGGATGGTCGTAGGACAGGGTTGTTCATGCGCATTCAGAAATAGCTGGGTGGTAAAGGTCAGGTGGATGTGCAGGCTCTTCGCGCCCGACCATGCCACTGTCATGAGATCGTAGTCGGCAAACTGTCGCAATCTTTCATGCAGAATTGCTAGTGCAGACGCCTTGAATGGTGCTTTGACGTCACACCAGCCCAATTGCTCGACGAAAAATTCAGCGCCGTTTTTATCGAACTCAAACGTGAAAATCTGGTGAGGGCCGAGCCGGAGACGGGTTTTTGGTTTGGGCCATTTGCCATCGGCGTTAGGTTCGGACATGGCGAGCATGTTCGAAAACAACGGATAGTGATGGACTTTCGCCGTGCCGTTCGAGACGCGTTCGGAGAACAGATGGTTCATACCGTCGAGCGCCTTGTAGGGCGCAAGACAGTGATATTCGCCATCGCCAAGGACGTGTTGGGCGAGGCGCATTTCGAGGGCCGATGGGCCTGACGCAAGCCCCCTTTCGAACAGGGGGACAAACCGGCTGTCGAGCGCTTTGACCGCTGCGATCAGTTCCCGGTCAGAGACAATGTTGTGGTTGCTCACCGCTTACCTCCCTTCTTGCGAGCGCCTTTCTTGGCCGATGGCTTCACGGGCACTGGTCGCGGCAATGGCTTGGAGGTCGTAGGCTGCATCCCACGTTCAAGGCGACGGTCAATCCGCCGTTCGATTTCTGCATCGGACAGGTCTGCGCGCGTGTTTTGGAGGTCGGCACGCATGGCCTTGACCAATTGCTCAACGGGAACATCCGCGTTCTCGATCTCATTGAGCCGTTCGAAATTACGCAGGATATTACGGATGGCGCGCTTGGGTGCATGTGATGATGTGTATGTCATGCCCCAAGGCTAGCGACCTCGACCTTCCCGATTCAATTTTCTCGTGCAGCCGTCTTCCTGACACCTTCAATCCCGCAGATTTCCGCCATTTCCTCTCATCTGGTAGCACAACTTTAACCGCTACTTTAACAGCACGGGCCTTTCGT
>NZ_LUFI01000081.1:0-16125 GCF_005281675.1 Sphingobium sp. MP9-4
CACCCAGCGCGCCGGCCGTGCCGCGCGCCAGCGCCCCGGCGTCGCCTATCGCCTGTGGGAAGCCGCCGCGACGGCGGGCATGCCGCCCTTCGACCCGCCCGAAATATTGGAAAGCGACCTGTCCAGCCTGCTGCTCGACTGCGCGCTCTGGGGCGTGAGCGACCCGGCCAGCCTGCGCTGGCTCGACGCGCCGCCCGCCGCCGCCGTGGCCGAGGCCGCCAAGCGACTGACCGCCCTGGAGGCGCTCGACGCCGACGGCCGCATCACGGCCCATGGCAAGGCGCTGGCCACCCTGCCGCTGGCGCCGCGTATCGCCCATATGCTGGTGCGTGCCGGCGAGCGCGGCCTCGCCCGCACCGCCGCCGAGATCGCAGTATTGCTGGGCGAACGCGGCCTTGGCGGGCAGGATACCGACCTCACTTTGCGGCTCCAGCGCTGGCGCCGCGAAGGCGGCAAGCGGGCCGAGGCCGGACGGGGATTGGCGAAGCGCTGGGCCAGGCTGGTCGATGCCCGCCCGCCCGCAGAGGGTGGACTGCACGATGTCGGCCTCTGCCTCGCCCTTGCCTTTCCCGATCGCGTCGCCAAGCGCCGCTCCGCCGATGGCGCGGACTGGGCCAGCGTGGGCGGGCGCGGCTTCCGGCTCGATCCACTCTCGCCATTGGCCAGCGAAGCCTGGCTGGCGGTGGGCGAAGTGCAGGGCAGCGCCGCCGGCGCGCGCATCCTGTCGGCCGCCCCGATCGGCGAGGCGGAGGTGATCGCTCTGTTCGGCGAGCGCATCGCCGAGCATCGCACGGTGAAGTTCCGCCCCGCCAATGGCGGGATCGAGGCACTGCGGGAGCGCCGGCTGGGCGCGGTGCGCCTGTCCTCCGGCTCCGATGACCGGCCCGATCCCGATGCCGTGGTCGCCGCGCTGGTCGATGGCGTGCGGCAGGGCGGCCTTGCCCTCCTCCCCTGGTCGGAGGCGGCGCAATCGCTGCGGATGCGGGCGGACTTTGCCGGGATCGAGGCGCTGTCCGACGCGGCGCTGATCAACACGCTGGACGAGTGGCTGCCGCCGCTGCTGGCGGGCAAACGCCGCCTGTCCGACATCGACCGCTCGCAGCTGTCGGGCGTGCTCGAAACGCTGATCGGCTGGGACGGCAAGCAGCAGCTCGACCAGCTCGCCCCGCCCGATTTCCGCTCGCCCGCCGGCTCCACCCATGCGATCGACTATGCGGCCGAAGGTGGCCCGCGCGTGGAATTGCGGGTGCAGGCGCTGTTCGGCCTGTCGCAGCATCCGACCGTCGGCAACCAGCGCATCCCGCTGGTCCTTTCGCTCACATCGCCCGCCGGCCGGCCGATCCAGACGACGCGCGACCTGCCCGGCTTCTGGGCCGGCAACTGGCGCGACGTGGCCAAGGAAATGCGTGGTCGCTATCCCCGCCACCCCTGGCCCGACGATCCGGCGAGCGCCAATGCCACATTGCGCACCAAAAATGCGGATGCGCGCCGCAACTCTTGACTTCACGGCGACCGCTGGTGCAACGCACAATGACGATTTTACGGAGTTTCATCGCGATGACCGCGCGCATTTACCAGATCCAGAAGAACGCCCTCCAGTCCGGCAAGGCGCTGACTCACAAGTGGGTGCTGGAATATGCGCCCGCCGAAGCGAAGAAGGCCGATCCGCTGACCGGCTGGGCCGGCTCGGGCGACACCAAGCAGCAGCTGAAGCTCAGCTTCTCCTCGCAGGACGCCGCCGTCGCCTATGCCGAGCGCGAGAAGATCGCCTACACCGTCATCGCGACCCCGCCCAAGACGCTGAAAATTCAGGCCTACGCCGACAATTTCCGCTGATCCTCCCGCCCCTTCGGGGCTGGAATAGCAGAGCGCGGCGCGACACGGCGCGCCGCGAACAAGGCATTTTGCCCCAGATGCTGCCCGATTGACGCCTTATTCGCTTGCCAAAGAGCAAGCCAAGGCGGCAAAAGCCGTGCTTTCATGGAAAGATTGAAGAGATAATGACCGATCGCAGCGAGATTTTCGACAGCGTCGCAGCGCAGATCGCCCCCTTCAACAAGAAGGGCGTCGAGCTGACCGAAGCCACCACCTTTGCCGGCGACCTGGAATGGGACAGCCTGACCGTGATGGATTTCGTCGCCGCCATCGAGGACGAGTTCGACATCATCATCACCATGAACATGCAGGCCGAGATCGAGACCGTGGGCCAGCTGGTCGACGCGGTCGCCAAGCTCAAGGCCGCCTGACACTTTAACTACCGTTCGGGCTGAGCGAAGTCGAAGCCCATTGCCGAGCGGAGCCGAGGCTCCATGCTTCGCCTTCGCTCAGCAGCGTCCTTCGACTTCGCTCAGGACGAACGGGTTTGGGATCATTGATATTATGACCGACGCCGCCATCGCCACCGAAACCCGCGATCTCTTCTCCAAGTTCGATCCGCTGATCAACGAGCGCGAGGCGCTGCTGGCGACGGGCGTGCGCGATCCCTATGCGATCGTCATGGACCAGGTGCTCTCGCCCACGCGCGCGATCATCAAGGGCAAGGAAACCATCCTGCTCGGCACCTATAATTATATGGGCATGACCTTCGACCCGGATGTAGTCGAAGCCGGCAAGAAGGCGCTGGACGAGTTCGGCGCCGGCACCACCGGCAGCCGCGTCCTCAACGGCACCTATCAGGGCCACAAGGAAGTCGAGGACGCGCTCAAGGAATTTTACGGCACGAGCGGAGCCATGGTCTTTTCGACCGGCTATCAGGCGAACTTGGGCATCATTTCCACCCTGGCGGGCAAGGGCGACTATGTCGTGCTCGACGCCGACAGCCATGCCTCCATCTATGATGGCTGCGCCATGGGCAACGCGGAGATCGTCCGCTTCCGCCACAACAGCGTCGAGGATCTGGACAAGCGCCTGGGCCGCCTGCCCGCCGACGCGCTGAAGCTGGTCGTGCTGGAAGGCGTCTATTCGATGCTGGGCGACGTCGCGCCGCTGCCCGAGATGGTCGCCGCCATCCGCAAGCACCCCAATTGCATGATCCTGTGCGACGAAGCCCATGGCATGGGCTTCTTCGGCCCCAACGGCCGTGGCGCCTATGAGGAACAGGGCGTCGAGGGCGAGATCGACTTCGTGGTCGGCACCTTCTCCAAGTCGGTCGGCACGGTCGGTGGCTTCTGCGTCTCGAACCATCCCAAGTTCGAGATCCTGCGCCTCGTCTGCCGTCCCTATGTCTTCACCGCATCGCTGCCGCCCAGCGTCGTCGCCACCGCCGCGACCAGCATCCGCAAGCTGATGCACGCCGGCGAGAAGCGCGCGCATCTGTGGAAGAACAGCCAGCGCCTGCACCAGGGCCTGTCCGACCTCGGCTTCAAGCTGGGCAGCGCCACACCGCAGTCGGCGATCATCGCCGTCATCCTGACCGACCAGATGCAGGCGGTGGCGATGTGGCAGACGCTGCTGGAGCTGGGCCTCTACGTCAACATGGCGCGCCCGCCGGCAACCCCGGCCGGCACCTTCCTGCTGCGCTGCTCGCTCTGCGCCGAACATAGCGACGAGCAGGTCGAACAGATCATCGCCATGTTCGAAACCGCCGGCAAGGCCACCGGCGCGATCAACTGATCGCGCTTTTCGACACTCCGACGATCGACCGGGTATTTCCTGCGATAGAATCTGCTACAGCAGCGGAACCATCTAACCTGCATATTCGCGCGGTTAACATAGTTCGGTTAGTGTAACGGTATATGGCGGAACGCGAAGTGATCGATGAACAGGACCGGGGCTGGCGCGCCGCGGCGCGGCGCTACATGCCCCTGGTCCTTGGCATATTGCTGATCGGATCGCTCGGCGCCCTGCTCTACAGCGCCAGCAGCGCCTCGCGCGATCATCAGCGCGCCCTTGCCGAACAGCAGCGCAGTTGGGAAATCATGGCGCTTGCCCGCGCCTTCGAGGCCAAGACCGCCCGCGCCGAAGTGACGCTGGCCCGCTATGTCATCAGCCTAGACCCCGACACCGGCCGGCTGTTCCAGGACCAGTGGCGCACCGCCGCCAGCCAGCTCAAGTCGCTGACCTATGCCACCCGCAAGTCCGACTGGCAGCGCGGCAATGTCCGCGCGCTCCAGGCCGCCTTCGAACAGCGCGGCAAGACGCTGAGCGAAATCGGCCTGCGCACCACCTATGACCAGAAGATGGGCGCGCTCGCGCAATTCCATCAGGCCGGGCGATCACAGGATATCAAGCGACTGACGGCGCTGATCGACCTGGTGATCCAGGCCGAAAATGCGCGGCTGCGCGAACGCAGCCTGGCCGTCAGCCTGGCGGGCGACCGCACCGAACTGGTCGGCAAGACGTCGCGCATGGTCGGCCTCGCCCTGCTGGTCTGCGTGCTGTTCGCGCTGTGGCTGGTCAACGCGGCCTATACCGAACGGCGCAACGCGCGCCGCATGGCGGAGATGGAGGCGGAACGCGCCGACCGGCTGGAAGAGGCCGTTTCCGCCCGCACCAGCGAATTGTCGGACGCCTATGAGCAGTTGAAGCGCGAATCCGCCGAACGCGCCGCCGCAGAGGATAATCTGCGCCAGATGCAGAAGATGGACGCGGTCGGCCAGTTGACCGGCGGCATCGCCCATGACTTCAACAATATGCTGGCGGTCGTCGTCGGCGGGCTGGAACTGGCCAAGCGCAAGCTGCGGCTGAAACCGGCCGAGGCCGGCCATCATCTCGACAATGCGATGGAGGGCGCCAACCGCGCCGCCGCGCTGACCCGCCGCCTGCTTGCCTTTGCCCGGTCCGAACCACTGCTGCCCAATGCGGTCGATCCCGACAGCCTGCTGCGCGGCATGGCCGACCTGGTCGACCGCACGATCGGCGACCAGATCATCGTCAGCTTCGCCCACAAGGCGAGCGGCTGGCGCATCTTCGTCGACCAGCATCAGATGGAAAATGCCCTCCTCAACCTGTGCGTCAACGCCCGCGACGCGATGGAGGGTCGCGGCAAGCTCACCATCTCGACCGGCCAGGCCCAGCTTGCCGCCAACCAGATCGGCGAATGCCCGGCCGGCGACTATGTCACCGTCTGCGTCACCGACAATGGCTGCGGCATGACGGCCGAGGTCGCCGCCCGCGTGTTCGAGCCCTTCTTCACCACCAAGCCGGTCGGCAAGGGCACCGGCCTTGGCCTCAGCCAGATTTTTGGCTTCGTGCGCCAGAGCCAGGGCGAAATCCGCATCGAGTCCGAACTGGGCACCGGCACCAGCGTCCATATCTACCTGCCGCGCCGCATCCTGACCGAGCAGGAGGCCGCGGCAGAGGCCCCGGCGAGCGAGCAGCTGCACACGCTCCATCCCCCTACCCGCATCCTGGTGGTAGAGGATGATCCGCGCGTGCTCAACCAGACGATGGCGGCGCTGGCCGAACTCGGTCACCTGCCGATCGCCTGCGACCATCCCAGCAAGGCGGCCAAGCTGCTCAGCAACAATGCCGATATTGGCCTCATCATGAGCGACGTGCTGATGCCCGACATGACCGGGCCGGAAATGATCCGCACCCTGCCCGCCCATATGCGCCATCTGCCGGTGCTGTTCGTCACCGGCTTCACCGGCGATGCGACCGACAGCGACGATTTCCGGGGGCATGAAGTGCTGCGCAAGCCCTACACGCTCAATGCCCTGGGCCTTGCGCTGTCGAACGCGCTCAGCGGATCGAACCACCCAGGAACAGCCGCGGCAGCAGAGTGACCGCGCCCAGCAGCGGCCAGCGCCGCTGCCAGGGCTTGATCTCGATTGCGGTGCCGGCATGGCGGTTGATCTTCCACGCCAGATAATCGATCCCGCCGGCATAGGTGAAGCTCGCCTTGGCGAGGCGCATCACCGACAGATATTTGCCGCGTCGCTGCAGCCCGCGCCACAGCTTGTCCGCATGGTCGGGCGACGGCGGCAGCCCCTCGGCCAGCGCCGCCGCGCCGAAACGGCGATAGCGCTCAGGATCGGCATCGACGATCGAGAGCGAACGCCCCGTCTTCTCCGCCCGCAATTCGGCATTATAGGTGAGGGTGAAGCCGGTCTTCCACAGCTGGATCGGGTCATCCCCATGCCCGTCCGCCATCGGCCGGGCCAGCGACAACAGGGTCGGCGCGGCCTGCGCCACCGCCGCCAGCGCGCGCTGGCGCGCCAGATCATCCGCCGACCATAGCAGCCGCGACGGTTGGGCAAAGCGCGCCCAGACCGAGACATTGTCGGCCTTCATGCTGTTCAGCCGGGCAAAGTCGGCCTCCGACAGCACGGCATATTTGGCGATCAGGCCGCCATGTTCGAACGGAAAGACATTGGGCGGGATCGCCCGGTTGGCGCGCGCCAGCCAGCCCTTGCCATAGGCCGCCTCATAATCGGAGACGATCAGGTAGAAATCGAGCATCAGCCCGTCGAGATTGGCCTCGCGCAGGCAGGAGCCGTAGAAGAGCACCGCCCGTGCCGCGCCGGGATATTTCGCCGCCAGCGCCCCGGCCATGGCGGCCGCGCGCGGATCGGCCGGCGCGGACAGTTCAGCAGCGACAAGCGAGAACAGGCTGTTGGTCATCGCCAAGCGCTTTAGAGCCAGATCCCGCCGGGTGGAAGCATCTTGCGCGGATCATGCGCGCACGACCATCAGCGCCCTATCCCCGACGATAGACCAGCATCAGATTATTGGCCGGCATCGCCACCCGCCGGGTGCGTTCCAACCCGACATCGGCCGCCGCACGGTCGACATCGGTCAAGGTCCGCAGGCCCCATTGCGGGTTGCGATCCTTCAGCGACAGGTCGAACGCCAGATTGGAGGAGGCGGTCGGCACATCATCCTCGACATAGGGGCCATAGAGGATCAGCGGCGCGCCCGGCGCCAGCAATTGCGCGCCACGCGCCAGCAGCCCCAGCGTAGCGCCCCAGGGGCTGATATGCACCATGTTCATGGTTAACCACTACGCCACGGTCACTCTGAGTGGAGCAGCACTTTTGGGTGAGAAGCGGACCGGCGGCTTCCACCCTGTTTCAAGCCAATACCTGACAGAGAAATCTACGAAGGGCGGCTTGGGCTATTGGGGGGGATGCCCGGCGTCGCCAAAGCCCCCAGCACAGCCAACCTAAATTAAACAAGCAGAGCAGCCCTCCGCCCAAATTCATCCAATCGCGCTTAACCCCCTGCAACGGGCTAAAATGGAGCCCCGCCCAAAGCAAGGCAGCAAAAGCCAAGCCGTTGAACCACAAAAATAGAGAGTTACGCAGGTCTTCGCTCATCGGATGGCCAATTCTTTCGCTCGACGGCATATGTGTCTGCTTCTGGGGAGCGCTGCAAGCAGCATAAACGGCAAGAAATGGTCGGTTTTCAGATATCTTGGTCGTGATGGTAGATCAGCATCAGATTGTTAGCTGGCATTTCAACCCGCCGGACCCGTTTGAATCCAAACTCAACAGCGACCTTATCTATGTCAGACACGTTACGAATGGCCCACTTCGGGTTACGCTCCATCAATGAGCGATCAAAGGCCAAATTCGACGGCGCAATTTCGACACCATCTTCCAGATACGGGCCATAAAGGATCAGCGGTGCCGCAGATGGCAGCAGCCTCTCGCATCCCCTGAATAGTCCTACTGTTGCTGCCCATTCGCTTATATGGATCATGTTGATACATAAACAGGCAACATAACCTACTGATTTTTCTTCCCCACAACTGTTAGACTGCATGTTGATGCACAGGAGCGCGTCGGCCGCATCGATCGGCCAGTCGGCGCCCGCCGCGTCGATCAGCAGCGGCGTGCGCAGATTGGGCAGATTGGCGTCGCCGCGCAGCGCCGCGATCGAAGCCAGCGCGGCGGGATCGGGATCACTGGGCTGCCAATCGAGCGCGGGGAACGTGACAGCGAAGTGGACTATATGTTCGCCGCTGCCGCTCGCCACTTCCAGCACCAGTCCGGCATCGGGCAGTTCGTTCCGCAGGACAGCCGCAATCGCATCGCGGTTGCGCAGCGTCGCGGGGGCATGGCGGCGCGGATCGGGGCCGTCGCCCTGCGGCGTCCAGGGTGCGGGGGCATCCTGTGTCATGGACAAATCCTTGTCTGTGGCCGACCGATGCAAAAAGGGCGGTGGAGATCCTCCACCGCCCTTTGCTTCCGGCTTATTCGGCGGCGACCGCCAGGTCCGGCTCGGACCAGGTCAGCACCGGCTTGCGCGCGGCCAGCGTCTCGTCGAGGCGACGGCGCGGGGCGTGATAGGGCGCGCCCTTCAGCGCCTCGTCACCCGCCTTGGCCCGTTCGGCGAGGCTCCGCAGCGCCATGATGAACTGATCGAGCGCCGCCTTGCTTTCCGTCTCGGTCGGTTCGACCAGCATCGCGCCATGGACGACCAGCGGGAAATACATGGTCATCGGGTGGAAGCCTTCGTCGATCAGGCCCTTGGCGATATCCAGCGTCGTGAAGCCTTCGGCCAGCCCCTTGTCGCTGAACAGTGCCTCATGCATGCACGGGCCAGCCGCACCGAAGGGCGCGTCGAGCACGTCATCTAGGCTGCGCAGGATGTAATTGGCGTTCAGCACCGCATCGCTCGCGACCTGGCGCAGGCCGTCGGCGCCGTGGCTGAGGATATAGGTCAGCGCGCGGGTGAACATGCCCATCTGGCCATGGAAGGCGACCATCCGGCCAAAGGTCTGGGCGTGGTGATCCTCCGCCGTTTCCTCTTCGACCAGCACGAACTTGTCGGCCTGCTTTTCCACGAAGGGGAGCGGCGCGAAGGGCGTGAGCGCTTCCGACAGCACCACCGGACCCGAACCCGGACCACCGCCGCCATGGGGCGTCGAGAAGGTCTTGTGCAGGTTGATGTGCATCGCGTCGACGCCCAGGTCGCCGGGGCGGACCCGGCCGACAATGGCGTTGAAGTTCGCGCCGTCGCAATAGACGAAGGCCCCGGCGGCATGGACCGCGTCGGAGATGGTCTTCATGTCGCGCTCGAACAGGCCGCAGGTGTTGGGGTTGGTGATCATCACCGCCGCAACGTCCGGTCCCAGACGGGCCTTCAAGGCTTCCAGGTCAACGCGGCCATCCGGGGTCGCCGGGATATCCTCGACCTTGTAGCCGCAGAAGGCGGCCGTCGCCGGGTTGGTGCCATGGGCGCTTTCGGGCACCAGGATGACGCTGCGCGCGTCGCCACGGGCTTCGAGCGCGGCGCGGATCGCCAGCAGGCCGCACAGTTCGCCATGGGCGCCCGCCTTGGGCGACATGGCGACCGAGTGCATGCCGGCCAGCGTCACCAGCCAGGCGGCCAGTTCATGGATGACCGCCAGCGCGCCCTGCACCGTCGACTGCGGCTGCAGCGGGTGGATGTCGGCGAAACCGGGCATCCGCGCGACCTTTTCGTTGAGGCGCGGGTTGTGCTTCATGGTGCAGCTGCCAAGCGGGAACAGGCCAAGGTCGATGGCGTAGTTCTGGCGCGACAGGCGGGTGTAATGGCGCACCGTTTCCTGTTCCGACAGGCCGGGCAGCCCGATGCTGTCGGTGCGGGCGAGCGAGCCGAGGCGGCTGGCCACCTTGGGCGCATCGGCGAAATCCACGCCGGTCGTGTCGGTCGAGCCGATCTCGAAGATCAGCTTTTCCTCCAGCATCAGGGCGCGATTGCCGGTGGCGGTTTCCGGGGCCATATGCTCCTGCGCGACGGCCTGCGGGGTGGTCGGGCGACCTTCCTTCAACATGGTCATGCCAGTTCCTCCTCAAGCGCTGCGGCAAGCGTTTCGATATCCTCCGGCGTGACGGTTTCCGTCACGGCGACGACCAGGCCGTTGCCGATCTCCGGCGCGTCCGGGAACAGGCGGCCGAGCGAGACGCCGGCCAGCACGCCCTTGTCGGCGAGGTTGCGGACGACGTCGCGCGCGTCCTTGGTCAGGACCAGCGTGAATTCGTTGAAGAAGCCGTCGTTGAGCAGCGTCACGCCCGGCACCTTGGCGAGGCGATCGGCAGCCTGCACGGCCAGGCCGTGGTTCAGGGTCGCCAGTTCACGCAGGCCCTTCTCGCCCAGCAGGGTCATGTGGATGCTGAACGCCAGCGCGCACAGGCCCGAGTTGGTGCAGATGTTCGACGTCGCCTTTTCGCGGCGGATATGCTGCTCGCGAGTGGAAAGCGTCAGCACGAAGCCGCGCTTGCCGGCCGCGTCGACCGTCTCGCCGCACAGGCGGCCCGGCATCTGGCGGACATATTTCTGCTTGCAGCCGAACAGGCCGAGATAGGGACCGCCAAATTGCAGGCCGACGCCGATCGACTGGCCTTCGCCCACGACGATGTCCGCGCCCATATGGCCCGGTGCCTTGATCGCGCCCAGAGCGACGGGTTCCGTCACGACCGCGACCAGCAGCGCGCCAGCGGCGTGCGCCGCTTCGGCCAGCGGGGTCAGGTCGGCGATGCGGCCGAGAATGTCGGGATATTGCACGACGACGCAGGACGTGTCCTTGTCGATCGATGCGATCAGCGCGTCGATATCGGTCGCGGCGTCCAGCGTCGGCGCCTGATGCACCAGCGCGTCGCCGGTGAACTTCGCCATGGTGTTGGCGACCGAGACATAATGGGGGTGCAGGCCGGACGACAGCAAAGCCTTGCCGCGCTTGGTGATGCGGCGGGCCATGCCGATCGCTTCCCAGCAGGCGGTCGAGCCGTCATACATGGAGGCGTTGGCGACATCGACGCCCAGCAGGCGGGCAACCTGGGTCTGGAACTCGAACAGCACCTGCAACGTGCCCTGCGCGATTTCCGGCTGATAGGGCGTGTAGGCGGTCAGGAACTCGCCGCGCTGGATCAGATGATCGACGCTGGCGGGGACATGATGCTTGTAGGCGCCGGCGCCCAGGAAGAAGGGCGCTTCCCCTGCCGACAGATTCTTGCGAGCGAGGGCGCCCATGTGGCGCTCGACCGCCAGTTCGCTGGCATGATCGGGCAGGCCGGCGATGGTGCCGCTCAGGCGGGCTTCGGCGGGCACGTCGATGAACAGGTCGTCGATCGTCTCGGCGCCGATGACGGACAGCATCTCCTGCCGGTCGGTGTCGGTAAGGGGTAGGTAGCGCATGTATTTCTCCACTCCCCTCCCTTTTAGGGAGGGGCCGGGGGTGGGTGCGATTGCGCAGCAATCGCCGGCAACGCCTGAGGCCAGGTTGCAAGGCTCGCTTCGCTCGCCACCCACCCCAACCCCTCCCTTGAAAGGGAGGGGCGATTATCGGATCAGAGGCTCGCCACGAACTTCTTGTAAGCGGCTTCGTTCATCAGGCCTTCCAGCTCGCTGGCGTCGGCGATGCGCAGCTTGAAGAACCAGCCATCTTCCTCGGCATCGCTGTTGACCAGCGCCGGCTCGTCTTCCAGCGCGCCATTGGCTTCGACGACTTCGCCCGAGATCGGGGCATAGACGTCGGACGCGGCCTTGACCGATTCCACGACGGCGGCGTCGTCGCCCTTTTCGAAGGTCGTGCCTTCGGCGGGCAGTTCGACGAACACGATGTCGCCCAGCTGTTCCTGCGCATAATCGGTGATGCCGACGGTGGCGATGTCGCCTGCAACGTCGATCCATTCATGTTCGTCGGTGAAATAGCGGCTCATGCTTGCTCTCCTCGAAAAGCGGTAATTCAGGCCTTGCGGCGATAACGATGCGGAACGAACGGCATCGGCGCAACCGCCGCTGCAATCCGCTTGCCGCGCACTTCGATCTCCAGCGCGGTGTCGAGCGCGGAATAAGGCAGGCTGACCCAGCCCATGGCGATCGGCGCGCCCACGCTCGGCGCGAAGCCGCCCGAGGTGACTTCGCCCACCAGCACATCGCCGACATAGATTTGCGCGCCTTCGCGGGCCGGCAGGCGGCCTTCGATCTTCAGGCCGACGCGCTTGGAACCGGGGCCTTCGGCCAGTTCCTTCATCACGCGGGCATGGCCGATGAAGCCACCTTCCTCGCGGCGGCGCTTCTGGATGGCAAAGCCCAGGTCCGCACCGATGGTGCTGACGGCGGGCGACAGGTCATGGCCATAGAGCGGCAGGCCGGCTTCCAGACGCAGCGAGTCACGCGCGCCAAGGCCGATCGGCTTGACCTGCGGCAGTGCGCACAGCGCATCGGCCAGCAGCGCGACGGAATCGCCCGGCACGCTGATTTCAAAGCCATCCTCGCCGGTATAGCCAGACCGGCTGATCCACAGCGGCACGCCGCGCCAGGTGAAGGGACCGGACTGCATGAAGATGAGGTCGGCGGTTTCCGGGATGAGCGCGGCCATTGCCTCGCCCGCTTCGGGGCCCTGCAGCGCCAGCAGCGCCTGGTCGGCCATATGGTTCATGGTGACGTCGTCGGGCAGATGCTCGATCATCCAGCCGATATCGTCATATTTGGTCGCGCCATTGACGACCATGTAGATCGCCGCGCCTTCGAATGCACCGTCGCCGGGACGCGAGACCATCAGGTCGTCGAGGATGCCGCCTTCCGCGTCCAGCAGCATCGAATAGCGCTGGCGGAAGGGCTTCAGCCCCTTGATGTCGCTGGGCAGGAGGGTTTCGAGCGCGGCATCGACGCTGGCGCCGCCGGTCTCGTCGGAAAAGGTGAGCTGACCCATATGGCTGACGTCGAACAGGCCGGCATGTTCGCGGGTCCAGCTATGTTCCGCCATGATGCCTTCATACTGGATCGGCATATGATAGCCGGCGAAGCCGACCATGCGCGCGCCCTTGGCACGGTGCCAGGCGTCCAGCGGCAGGGCTTCGAGGGGCAGTTCCGCTTCGAGGGCGGCGACGTCGTCAGTGGCGGTCATGGCAAGACCTTTCCGTAGGAGGGATGCGGCGACAGGCCAGCGCAGCCGACGAATCGGCGCTTCCGGCATGCCACCCCCTCTGTCACGGAACCTGAGAGCTTTGACCAGCGGCTTGGGGCCGGCTGGCTTACCCCTTCGGTGGGACGGCACGGGGCCATCCGCTTTCCAGAGTATCTACGCGCGATGCGGTCCTTTGGCCTGAGAGATTCCGGGGCGGTTGCTCCTTCGGCGACGGGCTCAAGCCTGAAAGGCGCCCATGCTCTCCCGCATCGTGCCCGCTGCCGAATCCTCGGCACCGGAGACGCCCCACGCATTTGCCCAAAGCGCGGGCGGCGTCAATCGGGCAAATGTCGCAGGGTGCAGCTTAGAGCCGGATCAGCCTTCTTCGCGGGCCAGCCGCTGCGCCATGGCGAGGGCCGCCGCCCGGCATTCGGATAGCCTCACATCGGAAGCGTCGTCCGAGAGGGTCAGGTCGGCAAAGCCCGCCTCTCCCTCGAACATCTCCAGGAAGCGGGTGACGCCGGCATAGTTGGAGTCCGCCACGGCGCGCTGGATGAGGTCGATCCGATCCGCCCAGGGCCGCGCGCCCTGCGCCCGCAGCAGGCGGGAAAGATCGTCAAGCTGGGCGGCAAAGGCCGCGATCTGGGGATGCAGTGTCATGGGCAGAGAGATAAAGCCCGCGCGACGACCGGACCAGCCGGCGGAACGCCAACGCAGCGTTTCCGTTGGCGGAGTTGGGTGGGTTGGAGACTGTCTGCTTTTAGTGAAGTGAGTGGGAATATCTGACGCTGGCGGAGAAGGTCTCTTGGCAACACTTGCCCATTTGCGGACATCTAACGATCAGCTACGATGGCTGGATGGGAACCATACATTGCCCCGGCGGTCATGCCTTCTCCGATGGTGAAATACCGAGTCCTTACCAGTGGCAGCTTATATCGGAAGCTCGTTTCGAGGAGGCCTTCGACGAAGTGGAAGCGCTTGATTGGACATCAGAGTTTGCCGGAGATAAAGCGGATTGGGCCTTGCGCAGTCGAGGGCATGCCACATACCGCTGCCCTCAGTGCGATCGGATTCTTATTTTTGAGCAGGGGATAGACAAACCTGCGACAAGCTATCGCCGCGAATGACTGCTTCCCGAACGATTTGATCCCTAAGTCTTCGACTTGCCATATGGATGGGCGGCCGGTTTTAGTGACGCCGACGATCTAACGGGATGGCCAGAAATGGTCGTCAGCGGCCAGAGCCCTGATCGCCCGTGCCCTTTCCTACTCGGCCTTTCTCTGATCTATTCTGCGCGATGGAACAGTCCCCTGCCCTTTCCGCCTTATCTCCCGCAAAGCCCCACTGGCGTCGCTTCGCTGTCGCCTGGCTGTCGCCTCATTGTCGCGTCGGTGTCGCGCGGGAGAGGCGTCATAGGCGCGTCGACATGATCCAGGCGGCGCGTCGCAGGCGCGTGGGCCGTGCAAACACGCCAGAATGCGCGTGCAACGACGCTGTGAACTTTCAACTGTCGCGTCGGAGGCGGCCGCTCGCGCTTAGACCAGTGCGCCACAAATTTCGGCATGCCGCTTTTCGGCATAGCGATCGGTCATGCCGGCGATGAAGTCGGCGATGTGGCGGCTGCGGGTCGGTTCCTCCAGCGCGCACTCGTCGCGCCATTCTGGCGGCATCAGCGCGGGATCGGCCAGATAGGCGCGGAACAGGTCCATCACGATCACCCGCGCCCGGTCGGCGGCAGCCAGCTGGTCGGGATGATGATAGAGGGTCGCATACATGAAGCGCTTCAGTTCCCGCTCCTGCGCCGCCAGTTCGGGCGAGAAGGCGACCAGCGTGCGGCCCAGCGCGCGGACATCGGCGACCGTCTCCACCCCGGCGGCCGCGATATTGGCACGGGTGGTGGTGAGCAGATCATTAGCCATCACGCCAATCTGTTCGCGCACCAGTTCGCGCAGCAGGCGATCCTGCGGCACATCGGGATAGCGGGTAGTCACCCGATCCCAGCAATGGCGCACCAGCGGCACCGTCAAAAGCTGCTCCAGGCTCAGCAGCCCGGCGCGCAGCCCATCGTCAATGTCGTGATTGTCATAGGCGATATCGTCCGACAGCGCCGCCAGCTGCGCCTCCAGCGAGGCATGGCTGGCAAGGTCGAGCGGGAACAGCGCGTCCAGTTCGCGCATCGCCCAGCCGGGCCTGGTCACCGGCCCATTATGCTTGGCCAGCCCCTCCAGCATTTCCCAGCTGAGGTTGAGGCCGCGAAAGCGCGGATAGGGCGAATCCAGCAGCATCAGCGTGCGCAGCGTATGCGCATTATGATCGAAGCCGCCATGATCCTCCAGCGCCGCCTCCAGCGCATCCTCGCCGGCATGGCCGAAGGGCGGATGGCCGATATCATGGGCCAGGCACAGCGCCTCGGTCAGATCCTCGTTGAGGGCAAGCGTGCGGGCGATGGCGCGGCCGATCTGCGCCACCTCCAGACTGTGGGTCATGCGCACGCGATAATGATCGCCGTCGGGCGACACGAACACCTGCGTCTTGTGCCGCAGCCGGCGGAAGGAGATCGAATGGATGATGCGGTCGCGGTCGCGCTGAAACACGTCGCGCGGGCCGCGCATCTCGCCGCCCGGTTCGGCATGGAGCCGCCCCCGGCTCTGGTCGGGCTGAGAGGCGTAGGATGCGAGCATCGTCATGCGAACCCCTTATTTGCTGCCCAGCTTTTCGACCACCTCGCCCGCGTCGCTCTGCCAGGCGAAGGCGTCGGCGCCAGCCTTTTTGAGGTCCGCCTCGACCGCCCTGGCGCGGGTGAAGCTGGCAAAGGGACCGATCAGCAGGCGCGAGGTCTGGCCCCAGCTTGCGCTCCAGCCATCCTGCGGCGCGACCGCGTCATATTTGCCCTGCAAGCGCTTGAAGGTGAAGGCCAGCGCGCTCTTCTGCCCGGTGCCGATCTGCACCCAGTTGCGCGCGGGGTTGGCGGCCAGTCGCTTCTTTTCCTCGGCTTCCTTCTTCGCCTTGGCATCGGCTTCCGCCTTGGCCTTGGCGGCGGCCGCCTTCTTCGCCTTGTCCGCCTCCGCCTGGCGCGCAGCGGCGCGGCGGGCAGCCTGCAGCTTCTCGACCTCGGCTAAGTCGACCGCGACCACGTTCGAGCGGCGTTCGCTGTCGGGCACGTCGATGGCGTGGATGATGTCGGCCAGACTGCGCGTCGCCTCCGGCGCCGGCTGCGGCGCAGCGCTGTCGGCCGGCGGCGTAAATTGGGTGGCGACCGGCGCCGATGGCGTCTCTGCAGGCGGCGTGCCCTGCGGCGCGGGCGGGGTCACGCTCGACGCCTGGGCAAGCGCGCTCGAATTGAGCTG
>NZ_LUFI01000082.1:0-157310 GCF_005281675.1 Sphingobium sp. MP9-4
GGGCCACAGGCATCGACGCGCGGCGCCAGATCATCGGCGATCGCCGCCAGCACGGCGGCGCTAGCCGGGCCGACCGGCGCCGCGCCGTCGACCAGCGCCGCCGCCAGCAGTTCCAGCCGCTCGACCATGTCCCCATATGTGCGCCAGGCATCTGTGGATAAGTCGGCCAGCGCCGCCGGACGCGGCCCATGCCATGGCGCCCCCAGCACGCAATCGAGCGGATCGAAACCCAGCCCCAGATCATCGGCCAGCGCCCGCAGCAGCGACGCCTGCCCCGGATGCTCCAGGCCACGCGGGGTGCGCGCCAGCGCGATCAGCAGGTCGCGTCGCAGCCGCCCTTGCGGCGAAGCGGTGAAGACATGCAGCCCGTCGCGGATCTGCAATTCCTTCAGCTCACACAGATAATTGTCGATCGCGGCGAGCGCGTCGTCATCGTCGCCGGCGGCGCCGGCATCCTTGTCCAGCCCCTGGCTGCGGGCGAGGTCGATGATATCGCGGCGCAGCCGGTCGAGCCGGCGCGGGTCCATGCCAGCGGCAAGATAATATTCGTCCACCAGCGCTTCCAGCTGCTTGAGCGGCCCATAGCTTTCCGCCCGCGTCAGCGGCGGGGTCAGATGGTCGAGGATGACGGCGCCGATGCGGCGCTTGGCCTGTGTCCCCTCGCCCGGATCATTGACGATGAAGGGATAGAGTTGCGGCACCGGCCCGGCGCAGATTTCGGGGAAGCAGTCGGCCGAAAGCGACACCGCCTTGCCCGGCAGCCATTCCAGATTGCCATGCTTGCCGACATGGACCAGCGCCTGCGCGCCGAAGTCCTGCGCCAGCCAGACATGAAAGGCGAGATAGGCGTGGGGCGGCGGCAGCGCGGGGTCATGATAGCTGCTCTTGGGATCGATATTATAGCCGCGCGCCGGCTGCACCGCGATCGCGACATGGCCAAAGCGATGGACGGCAAGGCGAAACGCTCCGTCGCGCACGAAGGGATCGGCTTCCGGCGGTCCCCAGCGATCGACCATGGCGTCACGCGCGCTGTCGGGCAGAGCGGCAAGGGCCGCGCGATAGATATCGAGCGACAGGCGGACCTCGCCCGGCCGATCCAGCGACGCCCGATCATTGGTGACGCCGCCGGTCATCAGCCGCATCAGCGCGGCGCCGTCGCGCGGGGCGTCGCCGATCGCATAGCCGGCCTCACCCAGCCGGCACAGGATCGCGGCGGCGCTGGCCGGCGTGTCGAGACCCACGCCATTGCCGATCCGCCCATCGCGATTGGGATAATTGGCCAGCACCAGCGCGACCCGGCGCTCGGCCGGCGCAGTGCGGCGCAGTGCCGCCCAGTTGCGCGCCAGATCGGCGACGAAGGCGACCCGGTCGGGTGCCACGCGCGGTACGACGATGCCACACTGGGTGCGTTCATCGAACCGCTCGGCCGCCTTGAAGGCGACGGCGCGGGTGAAGAGGCGCCCGTCCACTTCCGGCAGGGCGACATTCATCGCCAGGTCGCGCGGGCCAAGGCCACGGGCGGACCCGCGCCAGCTGCCTTCCTCGACCCCGGCAAAGGCGGTCTGCAGGATCGAGCAGTCGGCCTGTTCCAAGATGCCCGGCACGCGCGGCTCGGACGACGACGAGGCGGCGAAGCTGGTCGCATTGACGATGATGTCGGGCGCGATGTCGGCCAGCAGCCCGCCGAGCCAGTCGCGCACGAACGGCTCGCGCAGCGCGCGGACATGCACGGCGGCAACGTTGAAGTCGCGCGCGCCAAGGGCCGCGACCATCGCATCGACCGCGCTCAGCGTGCCGGCGACCACCAAAGCGCGGTAGAAGATCAGCAGCGCCACCGGCCGCCCCTCGACCCAGGTCGCGCGCAGTTCCGCCACGCCGGGCCGGTCATGGCCGGGCAAATAGAGGCCCGCGTCGGCGATCGGCAGCGGATGATTGGGGTCGCCCGCATCCGCGCCGGTCAGCCGGGCGGCGCAGCGCAGGAAGGACAAAGCATTGGCGGTGCCGCCCTGGCGCAGATAGTCCCGCAACTGCTCGCGCATCGCCGCCGGCACGGTGGAGGCGAGGTCCAGCGCGGGATCGCCCTCGCGCCCGTCGGCGATCGCGGCGAAGGCGATGCCGCGTTCGCGCGCGACCTGCGCAATCTCGTCCACGCCATAGGGCCAATAGCTTTTGCCGCCGAGCAGGATGACGCAGACGAAGCGCGCCTTGGCGATCACCTTCTCGACATAGAGATCGACCGAATAGGGATGTTTGAGCTGCAGCAGATTGGCCAGCCGCACGGTCGGCGCGTCATCGGGCAGGCGCGCGGCGGCGGCGGCGAAACAGGCCAGGTCGCTGTCCGCCACGGTCAGGATGACGATGTCGCCGGGCGGCTGGTCGAGGTCGATCGCCTCCTCGCCGTCGCTGATCGTTCCCGGCGTGGCGGACAGAAGATGCATCAGCCGAGCACGGCCTGGATGTCGGCCTCGATCGCGGCGCGGTCCAGCCCCTTCTGGCCGATCACCACCAGCTGGGTGCGGCGCGCTTCCTGCGGCTGCCAGGGACGGTCGAAGAAATGCTGGATGCGCGGGCCGACCGCCTGCACGACGAGCCGCATCGGCTTGCCCGCGACCGCGACCATGCCCTTGACGCGCAGCACGTCATGGGTGGCGATCAGCGCGGACAGCGCCTCCACCAGCGTGTCGGGATCGACAACCGCATCGCCGCCGACGACGAAGCTGTCGAAATCATCATGGTCATGATCCTCGCCCTCCGCCTCATGGTGCGAGGGCCGGGCGTCGAGATCATCCTCCGCCGCCGCGACGATGCCCAGCAGCGCGCCGATATCGACCGCACCATGGGCGGCGCGGACGATCTTTACGCCGGGCCGCGTCTCGGCATCGACCTGCGCCTCGACCGCGGCCAGCGTGTCGGCATCGACCAGGTCGCTCTTGTTCAGCACCACCATATCGGCACAGGCGAGCTGATCCTCGAACAATTCCTCCAGCGGGCTGTCATGGTCCAGATTGGGATCGGCGGCACGCGCGGCGGCCAGCGCCGCCTCGTCGGTGGCAAAGCGACCGGCAGCGACCGCATCGGCGTCGATCAGCGCGACCACCCCGTCCACCGTGGCGCGGGTGCGGATGTCGGGCCACTGGAAGGCCTTGACCAGCGGCTTGGGCAGGGCCAGCCCCGACGTCTCGATGATGATATGGTCGGGCGGGCTCGGCCGGTCGAGCAGCGCGGTCATGGTCGGCAGGAAATCGTCGGCCACGGTGCAGCAGATGCAGCCATTGGCCAGCTCGACAATATCCTCTTCCGGGCAGGCGGCGTCGTTGCAGCCCTTCACCAGTTCGCCGTCGACGCCGACATCGCCAAATTCGTTGATGATGAGGGCCAGGCGGCGCCCCTTCGCATTTTCCAGCAGGTGGCGGATCAGCGTGGTCTTGCCCGCGCCCAGGAAGCCGGTGATGACGGTGGTCGGAATCTTGGCAGATGCAGTGTTGGCCATGACAAATACTCGCGCGCCGGAGCAACCGGGGCGGGAGCGAACCGGGCGCGCACGCACGGCCGGCCGGCATCGCGGACGGGCGCTTGTTCGCCCGCAGATGCGTGACCGCGCGGCTCCAGCCGCCAACCTGTCGCTCAGACGGAACACCGTGCCCCGGCCATCCCCTGGACCAAAGCAAGAGCGACCTAAACGCTGGCAGGTCTCCTGGCTTGCGGGTCATAGCGGGAGGAACGGCCTTCCCAGGCCTCGCATGATTTAGCGTCCGGCCCAGTGGCTGCTAATCCCGCATCGGGGACAGCCTTGTTCATCACGCTCGCCGCTCACAGTTGCAGGGACAGCTGCGGACTTGGATGCCATGGCATCCGCACCGCCTTCCCATTTTAAGCCCCCGTGGGGGCACCGGCGCGATCATGTCGGGACGATGCGAAGCGCCGTCCCTGGGCCGGTTCCTAGTCGCTTTGGGCAGCGGTGACAATCCAGCCATCGGCCATGGCGAGCGGCCAGGGCGTAAGGCGCTGGCCGACACAAGGGCCGCCGACGCAGGCGCCATCGTCGCGGCGGAACAGGGCGCCGTGCCAGCTACATCTTATATGGCTGCCATCCGGGGTCAGATAATCATCGAGCTGCTGCGCGAGCGGCAGGCCGGCATGGGGGCATTGATCGACAAAGCCGGCGACATGATCGCCATCCCGCACGGCAAAGCCATGGAAGCGGCCGGCGCGCATCTGCAGCACGAAATTGCGCGCCTTGCCATCGGCGATCTGCGCGATCGGGCAGAGGCGCACACCCGCCGGCGTCGCGAACAGGCGCGTGTCACTGACGCTCATATGTCAGAGTCGGGCTGGCGATCGGGGTGCGCGGCGGCAAAGGCGGGGAGCGCGCATGCCGCCGCGTCCACGGCGCACAGCCGCGGAAAGGGCGTCAGGTCGACGCCGAAGCGCCGGGCATTGTAGAGCTGGGGCACGATATGGCAGTCGGCGAAGCTGGGGCGGTCCCCGAACGCATAGGTGCCGCCGTGACGGGCGATCAGCGTTTCGAGCGCGGCGAAGCCCTCGCCGGTCCAGCGGCCGATCCAGGCGCGGACCTGATTCTCGCTGGCACCAAAATCCTGCCGCAGCGCCTGCAACACGCGCAGATTGCCGAGCGGATGGATATCGCAGGCGATGATGCCGGCCATGGCACGGACGATCGCGGCATCGCCGGGGTCGGCGGGCAGCAAGGACGGCTGCGGCCAGCGCGCTTCGATCCATTCCAGGATCGCGCCGCTCTGCGTCAGCACGCTGTCGCCATCCACCAGTGCGGGCACCAGCCCCTGCGGCGCCAGCGCCTGATAGTCGGGTGCCCGCTGCGCACCGCTGCGCAGGTCATGGGCGACCTGCGCATAGTCGACACCCTTCAGGGCCAGCGCGATCCGCACGCGATAGCTCGCGCTTGACCGCCAATAGCCATGAAGGGTGAGGTCGCTCATCGCGCCGGCACGATCATCGCGCGGCATTCGCCAAAGCCGATCGACACATGGCCGGGGGCCGACGCGGTGGCGCGCAATGTCACCTCGTCGCCATCCTCCAGGAAGCTGCGCGTCTCGCCCGATGGCAGGCTGATCGGCTCGCGGCCGCCGCTGCTGATTTCCATCAGGCTGCCATAGCCATCGCGCGTCGGGGCGGAGATGGTGCCGCTGCCCAGCAGGTCGCCCGGCATCAGGTTGCAGCCATTGGAGGCATGATGGGTGACGATCTGGCTGACGGTCCAGTACATGTTGCTCGCCGGCCCCTGGCTGAGCCGCATCGACGGCTGGCCCGCGTCGCGCATCGCCTGGGTGGAGAGATACACTTCCAAGGTCAGCGCCAGCGCGCCATGGGCCTGATCGTCGGCATCGCTGAGGTAAGGCAGCGGCGCGGGATCGCCTTCCGGCCGGGGCGGCTGGGCGATGCGGAACGGCGCCAGCGCCTCGGGCGTCACCACCCAGGGCGAGATGGTCGAATGGAAATTCTTGGCCAGGAAGGGCCCGAGCGGCTGATATTCCCACGCCTGGAAATCGCGCGCCGACCAGTCGTTGAGCAGGCAGAAGCCGGCGACATGATCGGCCGCCTCGCTGATGGGGATCGGGCTGCCCAGATCATTGCCGGCGCCGATCCACACGCCCAGTTCCAGCTCATAGTCGAGCCGGGCAGTCGGGCCGACCACAGGCACTTCGGCCTCGGGCGGCTTGCGCTGGCCGCGCGGACGGACCAACGGATCGCCCGACGGGCGAATCGAGGACGCCCGGCCATGATAGCCGATCGGCACATATTTATAATTGGGCAGCAACGGATTGTCGGGCCGGAACTGGCGGCCGATATTGTTGGCGTGATGGATGCCGACATAGAAGTCGCTATAGTCGCCGATCCGCGCCGGCAGGTGCAGCGTGCAGTCTGCGGCCCGGTGCAGCAGCGGCTCGACCGCCGGGCGATGGGCCGGGTCCGACAGCAATATGCTGATCCGGCGGCGCAGGGCGACCCGCTCCGCCACCGGCAGCGCCATCAGCGCATTGAGCTGATCTTCCAGCAGCGGCGCGCAGTCGATCAGCCCGGCACTGACGCAGGCGGCCAGGTCCAATATCGCGTCGCCGATCGCGACACCGGCGCGCGGCGAAGCTCCTGCGGGCGAAAACAGGCCATAAGGCAGATTCTGGATCGGGAAGTCGCCATGATCCTGCGCGCTGTCGACCCAGCTGGTGCGGGCGGGATCATGGGTCTCGTCTATGTGCCAATAGCTCATGGGGTCTCGTTCATCGGGGGAAGCTGGGCCTTGCGGAAGCCGGACCAGCACTCATCATAATCGGGCTGCAGCAGCGGGCTTTCCATCGCCCAGCGCGTGGGACGCAGCACCATCCGGCTTTCGAACATGAAGGCCATGGTGTCGGCGATGCGCTGAGGTGCCAGGTCGGCAGCGATCGCCTTGTCATAGCTCGCGCGGTCGGGGCCATGGCCGGCCATGCCATTGTGCAGCGACGCGCCGCCGGGCGCGAAACCGCCCGCCTTGGCATCATATTCGCCATGGATCAGCCCCATCAGCTCGCTCATCACATTGCGGTGGAACCAGGGCGGCCGGAACGTGTCCTCCGCCACCATCCAGCGCGGCGGGAAGATGACGAAATCGATATTGGCGGTGCCCGGCGTCTCGCTGGGCGAGGTCAGCACCGTGAAAATCGAGGGATCGGGATGGTCGAAACTGACCGTGTTGATCGTGTTGAAACGGGTGAGGTCATAGTGCAGCGGCGTCAGATTGCCGTGCCAGGCGACGACATCGAACGGGCTATGGTCCAGCATGGTTATCCACAGGCGGCCCATGAACTTCTGTATCAGGGCGAATGGCCGCTCGACATCCTCATAGGCCGCGACCGGCGCCTCGAAATCGCGGGGATTGGCGAGGCCATTGGCGCCGATCGGCCCCAGATCGGGCAATCGGAAGGGCGCGCCGTAATTTTCGCAGACATAGCCCCGCGCCGCGCCTTCGATCAGCTCGACCCGGAAGCGGACACCGCGCGGGATCAGCGCAATCTGCAACGGCGCGACGTCGATCACGCCCAACTCGGTGACGATGCGCAGCGCGCCCTGCTGCGGCACGATCAGCATCTCGCCATCTGCGCAGACGAAGGCGCGATCGACCATCGAGGCGGTCACGGCGTAGAGATGCACGGCGCAGCCTTGCCCGGCCGCGACATCGCCATTGCCGGCATAGCTGGTGAGGCTGTCGATGAAATCGACGTCATCCGCAGGCAGCGGCAGCGGGTTCCAGCGCAGCCGGTTGGGTGAGGGCGGCACTTCGTCGAACGGCGCGCTGCGCAGCAAGGCTGCAGCATCATAAGGCGCGAAGGATGGATGCGATGCCGCCGGCCGCATGCGATAGAGCCAGCTGCGCCGGTTCTCCGATCGTGGCGCGGTGAAGGCGGTGCCGGACAATTGCTCGGCATAGAGGCCATAGGGCACGCGCTGGGGCGAATTGCGCCCCATCGGCAGCGCGCCTTCCACCGCCTCGGTCGAAAAATGATTGCCGAAGCCGCTCATCATCCGGGGCGGCGCATCATTCATTGACGGTGATCACGCCGCGACGGATCTGGTCCAGCTCGATCGATTCATAGAGGGCTTGGAAATTGCCATTGCCAAAGCCTTCATTGCCCTTGCGCTGGATGATCTCGAAGAAGATCGGGCCGAACATCGTCTCGGTGAATATCTGCAGCAAGATGCCCTCCTCGCCGACATTGCCGTCGATCAGAATGCGGTTGCGCTTCAGACGTTCCAGATCCTCGCCATGGCCCGGCACGCGCTGGTCGACCAGCTCATAATAGGTCTCGATCGTGTCCTGCAGCCGCACCCCACGCGCGCGCAGCCGCTCGACCGTGTCATAGATATTGGCGGTGGTGAGAGCGATATGCTGGATGCCCTCGCCATTATAGTCGCGGATGAACTCCTCGATCTGGCTCTTGTCGTCCTGGCTCTCGTTCAGGGGAATGCGGATCGCCTTGTCCGGGGCGATCATCGCCTGGCTGAACAGGCCGGTCGCCTTGCCCTTGATATCGAAATATTTCTGCTCCTCGAAGCCGAAGAGGGTGCGGTAAAATTCGCTCCACACCCGCATCTGGCCGCGCTTCACATTGTGGGTCAGATGGTCGAGCAGGTCGAGGCCGACATTGTTGCGCGCTTCGGCTTCCCGCCAGCCGGGGAACTCGGCCCAGTCGGCATAGGGATCGCCGCCATCGGGCATGAAATAGAGATAGGATCCGCCAATCCCCTGGATCACGGTGTCATTCTCGTCCGTCGGCTTGCCACCATGGTCGAGCGCCCAGCGCAGCGCCGCATCGGGATCGGCAACGCGAAAGGCCATGGCGCTGGCCGAGGGGCCATGTTCGCCACGGAACGCAGCGACCCGCCCGGCATCGTCGCGATTGAGCATCAGGTTGATCCGCCCCTGCTTGTAGCGGGTGATATTCTTGGACGGGTGGCGGTGGGTCGCGGTGAAGCCCAGCTGCTCGAACTGCGCGGCCATCTTCTCGGGCTCGGGCGAGGTGAATTCGACGAACTCGAAGCCGTTGAGGCCCAGCGGGTTGGCGGGATCGATGGTCATGACGGGGTCCTCAGGCAGAAGGCAGATGCGGCGAAAGGCCGGCAACGAAGGCGGGGATGGTGTCGAGCCGCAGCCCGGCGATGTTGATGCGGCCATTGCCGGCCATGTAGATGCCATGGTCGGCGCGCATCGCGGCGACGGCGGCGGCGCTGACCGGTAGCATCGCGAACATGCCGCGCTGGCCGGCAATGGCGGCCAGCTGCGGATGGGCCGCGGCCAGCGCAGCGCGCAGCGCATTGATGCGGGTGCGCATCTGGTCCAGCTCGCTCATCCATTCGGCGCGCATCGCCGGCCGTTCCAGGATGGTGCGCACGATCGCCGCGCCATGATCGGGCGGCATCGACCAGATGCCGCGCGCCAGCGCGACGATGTTGGAGAAGGCCAGCGCGGTCAGCGCGGCATTCGCCCCCTGCACCCACAGCACGCCCACCCGCTCGCGATAGAGGCCGAAATTCTTGTCGCAGCTATAGGCGACCAGCGCATCGGGCACGGCGGCCAGCATCTGCCGCGTGGCAGCGGCGTCCGCCTCCAGCCCGTCGCCCAGACCCTGATAGGCGAGGTCGATGAACGGGATCAGGCCCCGCGCCGCGCACAGATCGGCGATCGCCGCCCATTGATCGGCGCTGAAATCGACGCCGGTCGGATTATGGCAGCAGCCATGGAGCAGCAGCACGTCGCCGGCCTGCGCAGCGGCCAGATCGGCAAGCATCGCGTCGAAATCGACCGCGCCGGCACCATCCAGGAAACGGTGCGAAGCCAGCGTCAGCCCGGCCTCGCGGAAGATCGGCGCATGATTGGGCCAGGTCGGATCGCCGATCCACACGGTGGCACCGGCGCGGGCGCGGGCGATGAGGTCGGCGCCCAGCCGCAGCGCGCCGGTGCCGCCCGGCGTCTGCACCCCGGCGATTCGGTCGGACCCGGCAAGCGGGCCAAAGACGATGGCGGCGAGCAGATCGACAAAGCCCGTGTCGCCCTCCGGCCCCAGATAGGATTTGCTGCCCTGCTCAGCCAGCAGCAGCGCTTCGGCGGCCTTCACCGCGCGCATCACCGGGGTCGCGCCCGCCTCGTCGCGATAGACGCCGACGCCCAGGTCGATCTTGTCGGTGCGCGGATCGGCGCGATATTGCGCGATCAGCCCCAGCAGCGCGTCGGGCGCCTGGCGATCGAGCGCACCGAACAGGGACCGGCCGGGCGCCGGGGCAAGAAGGGTCGTGTCTGTCATAGAACCTCAGAAGCGCGGGCACGGGCATAGGCCTGGGTGCCACGGGTGTAGATGATGTCGGTGTCGGTGATCGCGTCGGTGGCGAAATCGGGCTGCCCCGCCAGTTGCGCATAAAGCGGGGCGAAGTCGGTCTCGACCGTCTGGCGCAGCAGTTCCTCGAAACTGTCGATGACGAAATAGCTCTGCTGGTAATCGTCGATCCGATAGCGGGTGCGCATCAGCCGCCTGAGATCGAAGCCGAGCCGATTGGGCGAGGGATCGTCGAGCGCGAAGACGGATTCGCCATAGGAGGAGACGATGCCCGCGCCATAGAGGCGCAGCCCCTCGGGCCGGCGAATGAGGCCGAACTCGACCGTGTACCAGTAGAGCCGGGCCAGCCGCTCGATCGCACCCAGGTCGGCGGCGCGCAGGCCACCCTGGCCATAGGCCTGCATATAGTCGGCGAAGACCGGGTTCGCAAGCAGCGGCACATGGCCGAAGACATCGTGGAAAATGTCCGGCTCCTGCAGATAATCGATCTGGTCGGGGGTGCGGATGAAGCGGCCGGCGACGAAGCGGCGATTGGCCAGATGCTCGAAGAAGATCCGATCCGGCACCAGCCCCGGCACGGCGACCACCTGCCAGCCGGTCGCCCGCATCAGCCGATCGGACAGCTCCTCGAAATTGGGGATGCCGGGGCGGTTGATGCGCAATATGTCGAGCCCGGCCATGAACTCGGGCACCACCCGGTCGGGCAGCATGGCGGACTGGCGCGCGAACAGCCTGTCCCACATCGCATGTTCAGCCGCGCTGTAGAGGTCCCACGCCTGCGGGATCGTCCAGTCGGCCGCAGCGCCTGTGGGCGGATCAAGCTCCTCTACCATCACGCCAATCTCTCACAGAGTCGGCGTAATTGCCTTTCAATCGGGCAGGATTTATGAAGGATTTTGGGAAATCAATTCACAGATCGGCGATATCATGAACAAATCCGTCAATCTCGATGCACTCGACCGCCGCATCGTCGCAGAGCTTCAGCGCGACGCCTCGCTCAGCAATGCGGACCTCGCCGAACGGGTCGGCAGCACCGCCCCGTCCTGCTGGCGGCGGATCCGGGCGCTGGAGGAGATGGGCGTGCTCAAGGGCGCAGTGCGCCTCGCCGATGCGGAGAAGCTGGGTCATGCCGTCAACATTTTGTGCAGCGTGCGGATGAAGAGCCACACCAGCGAAAGCGTCGATGCCTTCCACGCCTTTGTCGAGGCGCATCCGCAGATCATGGAATGCTACCTCATGTCAGGCGAATGGGACTATCTGATGCGGGTCGTGGCCTCCGACGTCGCCGATTATGAGCATTTCCTGATGCGCAACCTGCTCAAACACCCCTCGGTCGGCGGCGCCTCCTCCCACTTCGCCCTGTCGGTGACGAAATTCACCACGGTGCTGCCGGTGGGGGAAGCTGGACGGTAGGAAGAAAGCGGCCGGATTACTGCCCCGGCCGCCTTCCGATCTTCAGGCCATCAGCGCCTTTACCGCGTCGGCCACGCGCTCGGGCGAGACGATATAGGCGTCCTCCAGCACCTTGGCGAAGGGCACCGGCGACTTGGGCGCGCCCAGCCGGCGGACCGGGGCCTTCAACTGGCCGAACAGTTCCTCGGCAATGGTCGAGGCGATCTCGCCGCCCGGACCGAAGTCGCGCACGGCTTCATGCACCACCAGCGCCCGGCCGGTCTTGGCGACCGAGGCCAGCACCGCTTCCCGGTCCCAGGGCGATACGGTGCGCAGATCGACCAGCTCGACCGAAATGCCCGCCTCCGCCAGTGCCGACAATGCGGCCTGGCAGCGCAGCAGCTGCGACGACCAGGAGACGATGGTGATGTCGCTGCCTTCCTGCACGATTCGCGCCTTGCCGAGCGGGATCGGCGTCGCGACCTCATCTACCTCGCCCGGAATGAACAGGCTGCCGGCGGATTCGATGAAGATGCAGGGATCGGGGTCCTGGATGCAGGACAAGAGCAGCCCCTTGTAATCGGCCGGGGTCGAGGGCGCGACCACCTTGATGCCGGCGGTGTGGGCGAACCAGCCTTCCAGATGGTCGGCATGCTGGCCGGCGGTCTGCCAGCCCGCGCCGGTCAGGGTGCGGATGGTGATCGGCACCGTGCTCTGCCCGCCCGACATGAAGCGCAGCTTGGCGGCATGGTTGAAGATCATGTCCATGGCGACAGTGGTGAAGTTCATCAGCATGATCTCCGCCACCGGCTTGTAGCCGGCCAGCGCCGCGCCGATCGCCGCGCCGATGATCGCCTGTTCGGAAATCGGCGTCGATTTGACGCGATCGTCGCCGAAGCGGGTCGAGAGGCCAGCGGTCGCGCCGGTGACGCCGCCGCCCTCGCGGTCGGCGACATCCTCGCCCAGCACCAGCACCTTGTCATCCTCCGCCATCGCCTGGGCGAGCGCCGAATTGACGGCCTGGAGCGAGTTCATCTTCTTGGCCGTCATGCGGGCATCTCCTGGGCAAACACATCGCGGCGCAGTTCGTCGACCGACGGCAGCGGGCTCGCCAGCCCGAATTCCTGGGCGTCCTCGACCTCGGCCTCGATCTTCGCCTGCATCTCGGCCAGCTGATCCTCGGTCGCGTGGCCCTGTGCCACCAGCCATGCCTTGAAGGCGGGCAGCGGATCCTTGGCGATCGCCGCGGCCTTCTCCTCCTTGGTCATATATTTGTCGTCGTCGCCCAGGACGTGGCCCAGGAAGCGGAAGGTCTTGCATTCCAGCAGGGTCGGCCCTTCGCCCTCGCGGGCGCGGGTGATCGCTTCATGCGCGGCGGCATACATGGCGAGCGGATCATTGCCGTCGACGGTATGGCCGGGCATGCCGTAGCCGATCGCGCGCTTGGCGATGAAGTCGACCGAAGTGCCGTTCTCGTAGCGCGTATGTTCGGCAAAGCCGTTATTCTGGCACACGAAGATCACCGGCAGCTTCCACACCGATGCCAGGTTCAGCGCCTCGTGGAAGGCGCCGATGTTGGATGCGCCGTCGCCGAAATAGGCAATCGTCACCCGCTTCGATCCATCCAGCTTCGCCGCCCAGGCAAGGCCATTGGCGATCGGCATGGAGGAGCCGACGATGCCGGTCGTCACCATCACCCCGGTTTCGGGATGGGTAAGGTGCATCGGCCCGCCCTTGCCCTTGCAGGTGCCATCGACACGCCCGGCGATCTCCGCCCAGAGCGGACGCAGCGGCATGTCCTTCGCCACCATGTCGTGGATGCCGCGATAGATGGTGCAGATCTTGTCGTCGTCGGTCAGCAGCGACGAGATGGTCGCGGGGATCACTTCCTGCCCACGCGCCGAATAATAGGGCATGACCAGCCGCCCCAGGCGGATGGTCTTGCGGATCGCGTCGTCATTGCGCTCGATCCGGATCATGCGGCGGTAGATGTCCACCAGCGCTTCCTGGCTCGGCGCCGGGGCGTTGCTCAACTCTGCCATGGGTTCCTCGATGGCTATGGAATGTGCCCCCTGCATTGGCTGTCGGGCATCGGGGGTCAACTCGCCCCGGCGATATGTGCCCCCATGGCCCAAAAGGCGCGAAAATGCGTCGCTTTTCCGCGCGATTTCGCTCCACCGATATGCGGCCGGCGATGCTTGCAATGCGGTCCGATCGGCTCAAGCTGGCAGCAGGGAGAGCGCGCGATGACGAACATGCTGACCGCCGTCGCCAGGGGCGGCGAAGGGATTGAGGGGATCGCGATCCACAGCGTGCCGATCCCGGTTGCGGGCCCCGGCGAGGCGCTGGTGCGGCTCAAGGCAGCGACGCTCAATTTCCGCGACCTGATCATCGCCCGCGGCATGATGGCGGGGCTTGCCAAGGAACCCGACTATGTCCCCCTGTCCTGCGCCACCGGCGAGGTGGTCGCGGTCGGCGAGGGCGTATCGCATGTGAAGCCGGGCGACCGGGTCAACCCGATCTTCGCCCTGGGCTGGCTGGAGGGACGACAGCCGAGCATGGCGATGCTGGGCGGCAGCGCTGACGGCGTCGCCCGTCAATATGCGGCCTTTCCGGCCGAGAGCCTGTGCATCGTGCCGGATGCGCTCGGCGATCTGGAGGCGGCGACTTTGACCTGCGCCGGCCTCACCGCCTGGAACGCGCTGTTCCTGCCCCGCCCGATCCAGCGGGGCGAATGGATATTGTGCCAAGGCACCGGCGGCGTATCGATCGCGGCGCTGCAATTCGCCAAGGCGGCCGGCGCCCATGTCGCCATCACCTCCTCCTCCGATGCCAAGCTGGCGCGCGCCCGCGCGCTGGGCGCCGACATCAGCATCAATTATCGGACCGATCCCGACTGGCCGGCGGCGATCCGCCAGGCGCTGGGCGGACGCGGTGTCGACATCGTCGTCGATGTGGTCGGCGCCAGCCAGGTGGAAACCGCCGCATCGCTGCTCAACCCCGGCGGGGTGATCGCCGCGATCGGCATGCTGGGGTCCGATTTCAGCTGGCACCTCGCCGATGTCGGCGGCCATCCGGTCGCCCGCATCTCGGTCGGCAACCGCGCCGAGCATGAGGCCATGATGGCCTTTTGCGCGCAACATCGCATCCGGCCGGTGGTCGATGCGGTCTATGATCTCACCCGTCTGGCCGATGCCTGCCGCCATCTGGAAAGCGGCCAATTTTTCGGCAAGATCGGGATAAACCTACTCTAAATTCTGGAACGGACGCATGGACAAGAATGAAAAGGCGCGCGAGGCGGCCGAGCGCGTGCTGCAACTGGAGGCAGAGCTGGAGGCGGAGGGCGACGCCCGGACCGGCGGCGACGAACTCGCCCATTCGCGCGCGGTGCTGCACCAATGGGTCGATACGGTGGTCGCGGTCGTGGCCTCGCCGGGGGTCGGCCGCGTGACGCTGATCCACGCCGATGGCGGCCAGACCAAGATTGCTTCGCCCAGCCTGCCCTTCCTGCTCTCGCGTCCGGCCCGGTTCGATGCGCAGGATGAAAATTCTCCGCCCGACGCGGGTTGAAAGCAGCGGACGGCTTCCTATCTGTGAATGGTCCCGGCCAGCCCCCTCAGGCCGAGACATCTTACCAGGCCCCCGGCGCACTCCCCCCGCGTCGGGGGCAATGGTTTTCCGGGGCTATTCCCTTCCTGCGTTACTGAGTGTCCAGCCCCGCCGC
Source organism: Sphingobium sp. MP9-4 (assembly GCF_005281675.1). Taxonomy (NCBI): domain Bacteria; kingdom Pseudomonadati; phylum Pseudomonadota; class Alphaproteobacteria; order Sphingomonadales; family Sphingobiaceae; genus Sphingobium; species Sphingobium sp. MP9-4. The sequence goes on from NZ_LUFI01000082.1 coordinate 14,962, forward strand.
ATGGCGCGCGGCGATATAGCCGAACACCATCGACGGTCCGATGCTGGCGCCCGCCGCGACATAGACATTGCCCATCACCGATGCGGTGGTGACGCCGGTGGCATAGAGGCCGGGGATCGGCGCGCCTGCGCCATCGACCACCCGCCCGCGTTCATCGGTGACGACGCCGCCATAGGTGCTGACATCGCCCGGCACGACCGGCACGGCGTAAAAAGGCCCCTTCTCGATCGAGCCCATGGAGCGCTCCGCGGAAAAGGGATCGCCCACGAAGCCGCAATTGTCATAGGCGCGCGCGCCGCGATCATAGTCCCCATCCTTGCCGGCAGCGACGAAGCCGTTCCAGCGTGCCACCGTCGCGGCCAGGGTGGCGGGATCGGCGCCGATGCTGGTCGCCAGCCCCTCGATCGTGTCGGCGCTGTGCAGATAGCCGCTTTCGACCCAGCCTTCGGGAATCGCCTTGTCGATGAAGCGGCCGGCAACGGCATAGAGTTCGACATATTGACGGTCCAGGATCGCCCAGCTGGGCACCGCCGGCACCACCGCGTTCCGCCGGACCATCGTCTCGCAATAAAGCTCGTAACTGCCCCCTTCGTTCATGAAGCGGGTGCCGCCCTGATCGACCAATATGGCGTGCGGCTTGCCAGTCATCGACTGGGCGCCGGGCGCGACATAGCCCTTGTCCCAGCCGGGCGCGGGGGTCAGCTGATAGCCGACCATCTGATCCATCTGCGCCAGCCGGCCGCCGATCCGCTCCAGTTCCTGCTGCATCTCGCCGGTGTCGCCCTCAGGCGTCTGCGACCATTCGGCGCGGGTGCCGGGCATGTAGCGGTCGCGCATCGCCTGATTGCGGGCAAAGCCGCCGGCATTGACCAGCACGCCCAGCCGCGCGCCGATCCGCCAGGGCTTGCCGTCCTTCACCGTGACGACGCCGGTGGCGATCCCCTCCTGCACGACGATCTCGCTTACCGGCGTATCGGTGCGGACATCGGCGCCGGCGGCCAGCACGGCTTTCAGCATCCGCCCCTGCAGCGCGGCCCCGGCGGTGGTATATTTGCGGCCCAACAGCTTGTCGCGAATGGTGCGCAACGCGATCTTCGCCATCAGCTTGCCCGATGCCTTGTTGGTCCGGCGATGGCCCTGCGCCTCCATCCCCTCGACCAGCGTGACGTTGAATTCGGCAAAGCCCTGGCGCAGCCGGTCGGCCCAGTCGCCCAGTTCCTTGCGGTTGAAGGGCCTGGCCACCACGGTGCGCGACGTCTTGCAGCCACCGGGCTGCTCATCATAATAATCCGGCCAGAAGGTCGAACCGCGTTGCAGCGCGATCCCCTGATCCACCAGAAAATCGACCGCGCGCGGCGCCTGCGTCACATAGGCCAGCCTTTTCTCGCGTGAAGTGCCCGGCGCCGGATGGCCATCGAGCGCCTGCAGCGCGTCGAGATAGGTCATCGCTGCCTCGGCACTGTCCGCCTCGCCATCGGCTGCCATGAAACGGTTGGCGGGAATCCACATGACGCCGCCCGACTTGGCGGTGGTGCCGCCGATCTTGTCGGTCTTTTCCAGGATGACGACCGACTTGCCGGCCTGGCACATGACCAGCGCCGAACTCATCGACCCGGCGCCGCTGCCCACGACCACCCAGTCGAATATCTCGTCGAACCCGTCCATGCGCCGCTCTCCCTTTTCTGTGCGTCCGGGCTATCGTGCCGGGGCGATGATGGGGAGGGCGCAGCCACGCTCATCGCCACGGCGACGTTCGCGCTGCGCGGCGCCATGCTAGAGCAGGCCGCAAGGAGAGACGCATGAGCCATGACCTGCCCGATTATCGCACCATCCTGCTGGAGCGGCGGGGGCGCCTATTGGTGATGACGCTCAACCGGCCGGAAGCACTGAACGCGGTCAATCTCGACCTGCATGACGAACTGCCCGAGGCACTGGCCTTTGCCGGGCGCGACAATGGGTCGGACGTGGTGGTGCTGACCGGCGCGGGCCGCGCCTTCTCCGCTGGTGGCGACATCGCCCATATGGAGCATAATGCCGCCAATCCGCATCTGTTCGATCATGAGGCGCGGCAGGCGAAGCGGATCGTCTCCGCCCTGCTCGACATCGAAAAGCCGGTGGTGTGCCGGATGAACGGCCATGCCGTGGGGCTGGGCGCGTCGATCGCCTTGCTGTGCGACATCATCTTTGCCGCCGAGGGGGCGAAGATCGGCGACCCGCATGTCGGCATCGGCCTGGTCGCCGGCGATGGCGGCGCGGTCATCTGGGCGCAGCGGATCGGCCTTGCCAAGGCGAAGGAATATCTGCTGACCGGCGAATTGCTGAGCGCGGCCAAGGCGGCGGAGATCGGCCTCATCAACCATTGCCTGCCGGCCGATCAGCTGGACGGGGCGGTCGATGCCTTCTGCGCCAAACTGCTGGCCGGGGCGCCCAATGCGATCCGCTGGACCAAGATATTGACCAACATGGAATTGAAGCGGATCGCCGGCGCCGTGATGGAAGCCGGCATCGCCTATGAATCGCTCAGCGTCCGCACCGCCGATCATCGCGAGGGCATCGCCGCGCTGAAAGAGAAGCGGACACCGAAATTTACAGGGCGATAGAAGGCCACTGATCGATGCGTAGGCGACAGCCTTCTTCATACCGTCATCCCAGCGAAGGCTGGGATCTCTCTTTTCTTTCAAGCCCATCGCAAAAAGAAGAGAGATGCCAGCCTTCGCTGGCATGACGAACGGTGGTGGCGCGTCAGATAATATCCGCCACGCGCACCCAGCGGCGTTCGGCGCTGGAGATGCGGATCGCTTCCTGGATGCGTTCGACCTCGAGCGCGCGGGCGAAGTCCGGGGCTGCGGCGCCGCCACCTTGGATCGCATCCACCATGGCCTGCATCGACAGCGCCATCGGGTAGCTGGGCTGGGGCTCGCTCTGCCAGTCGAGGGCGATGCCGGGCGTCGTCTTGAACGCGTCAGCCAGCGCCACATCCTCCAGCGTGCCGCCCAGTTGCCCCGCGCGCAGCGTGCAGTCGCGCGCGGTCGGGAAAGTGGGCGAAGTGGAGACCATCCGGCCCTTGTCGCCGAACAGGTCGAGCAGGAAACCGTCGTGCAGCGCCATGCTCCAGCTGATCTGCATCTGCAGCACCAGCCCGCTTTCGAAGCGCAGGATGACATTGGCGAGATCGGTGGTTTCGGGCGTGATGGTGTCGCCGTCCGGGAAGGTCCAGCGCTTGAGTATCTGGCTGTCGTCGGCGACCAGTTCGGCGATCGGACCGAGCAGGTGGAGCAGCAGATAGAGCGCATGGCTGCCATTGTTGCGCACCGCCGACACACCCTGCCCGGCCTGCGCGAACCAGTTATAGGGGAACAGCTTGTTGGGCTGGTTGAACAGCGAGATGTTGAAATGACAGGTGCCGCCGAGCGGCGGGCCGATATGGCCATCGTCCAGCATCGCCTTCATCTGCCGCAGGGCGGGCAGATATTGCGAGAAGGCGTCGACCACGCCGATGCTGGTGCCGCCTTGCCAGGCCGTGTTGATCGCCTTGCCCCCGGCCCAGTCGGGGGCGTGGGGGCTGGCATTATAGACATGTTTGCCATGGGCGAGCGCGGCCAGCACCATCGGCAGGCGGACGCTGGGCCGGGTGCCGAGGTCGACAATGTCGATGTCGGGATCGGCGCACATCTCCTGCGCATTCCAGAAGGCGCGCGGCAGGCCGAGCCGCTGCTGCGCGGCGCGAGCCGTCTCCTCGCGCGAGGTGCAGATCGCCGTTACCTCGACGCCGGGAATGGCGCGCCAGGCAGGCAGATGCGCGAAGGCGCCCCAGGCGCCGCTGACGATGCCGACGCGCAGCACCATCTTATTCGATCGTGCCCAGAACGGTGCCGACCTCATAGGTTTCGCCCGGCTGGGCGATGATGCGCAGCGTGCCGCTGGCCGGGGCCTCGACCTCGTTCGCCGACTTGTCGGCTTCCAGCAGATAGAGCGGCTGGCCCTCGGTAACGGTCGCGCCGTCTTCGGCCAGCCATTCGGCAATCTGCGCCTCGGTCATGGAAAAGCCGATCTTGGGCAGCAGGATGTCGGTGGCCATGGTGTGTCCCCTTTGAAACAGCGAATATCTGTTCCCCTGCTATCGCGCCTTTGCCGGCGGACAATGCGCAAAAGCGGCCCGCCGCCGCCATATCACCGGCGCGATAGAAGGGCGGGGATCAGTAACCGCGCGTGTCGGTCCAATTGTCACTTTCGCCCGGCTTGAAGGTCTTGCCCGGCGTCCTGCCCGATCCGGTCTTGAGGTCGAAGCCGATCGGGTCGGCCCCACCCTCGATGCCGACGCCGAAGGAGGAGAGCGCCCAACTGGTCATGACATAATGGCCGATCGAAAAGACCAGATCCATCTTCTGCCGCGTGTCGAAATGAGCGCCCAGCCCGTCCCAGGTGGCATCGCTGATCTTGCCATCCTCGATCAGTTCGTCGACCGAGCGCAGCACCAGCGCATCTTGCTCCGCCCAGTCGCCGCCTTCGGGAAAATCGCGGATCGCGCCGATTTCCTCCAGCGTGATGCCGGCGTTGAGCGCATAGCCGACATGATTATGCCACTCATAGGCCGAGTTCACCCGCCAGGCGACGCGCAGGATCAGCAGTTCGAGCGCACGCGTCGACAGGCTGTTCGCCATCAGCAGATGCTTGCCCCAGATATTATAGACCTTCCCCAGCGGCGGATGGTTGGCCATCACCATCATGACATTGGTCTTGGACCCTTCCTCCCAGGCATTGGGTTCGCCCCAGAAGGCGAAAACCTCGCGCGCGTCGTCGGTCCACTGGTCGCGCGGCAGATGGGAAATACGGGGGGTGATGTCGGTCATGATGCGTCCTTGATGGAGAATCTCAAAGTCCCTCGACCAGCAGCACGCGATAGGGCGCTGCCTTCATCCGATAGGGCAAGGCCGCCTGATATTCGGCGCTGTCATACCAGGCGCGGGCCTTGGCGGCGTCGGGAAATTCCAGGATGATCGCGCCGTCCGCGCCGTCGCCTTCCAGCAATTGCTGCGCGCCATAAACGGCGAGCGGACGGATGCCGTAATGGGCGACGAAGGTCGCGGCATTGGCGCGGTTCATCGCGCTATAGGTATCCATCGCTTCCTGATCGGCGATCGGGCCTTCGCGGGTGACGATCATATAGGCGGGCATCGGCAGCGTTCCTCGCGTCAGTGGATGGCGGCGGGCATAACGCTGCGGTCCCAGCCGCCGGCCGCGGCGAAATCCTTGCGGCAACTGCGGCTGGCGAACCAGGCGAGGATGGTGCTGGGAATGCCGACCAGCAGCGCCCAGCGCATCGCCATGCCGAGCGAATCCTCGCCATAGACCGGGCGCAGCGCATCGCTGAGCGCGCCCACCAGCACCGGTCCGCCACCCAGGCCGACGACCTGGATCGACACCATCAGCACCGCGATCGCAGTGGCGCGCGAGCGCGAGGGCACCAGCCCCGCCACCACCGCCATCAGCGGCGCGGCGGAGAGGCCGCCCAGCAGCATGTTGAGGCCATAGAGCGGGAAGACCCGCTCGCCCGGACCGGTGAGGATCATCCAGCCTATCGCGGTGGCGCAGGCGCCCGACAACATCAGGATCCAGACATACCAGCGCATATCCCGGCGGCCGAGATAGTCGGCCAGCGGTCCGCCCAGCGTATGACCGATGGCTGAGCCGAAAAAGAGCGCGCCGCCCATCTGCAACCCGGCCTGGCTGGCCGGCATGCCATGGGTCCGTTCCATGAAGGCCGGCGCCCAGCTGATGAAGCCCATGGTCAGCAGCGCATTGAGCGACGCGGCGGCAATCAGCGGCGGCAGGGTGCGGATGGCCAGCAATTCGCGCGCAGTCTGGAGGAAGGGCACGGGCCGCGCCTGCTCGGCCGAGGCACCGTCGGCCAGGCCCGATCGGCTGTCGCGCAGGGTGAACCAGACGATCGGCGCCAGGATGAAGCCGGGGATGGAGGCGAAGATCAGCGTCTCGCGCCAGCCATAGGCCTGCACCGCCCAGCCGCCGACGGCCGGGCCGAGGAAGGTTCCGAGCGAGGCGCCGAGCAGGAAGATGGACAGCGCGGTCGCGCGCTGGCGGATCGGGAAAAGATCGGCAATCCAGGCCTGGGACGGCGGGGTGAAGCCGCCTTCGCCAAGGCCGATGCCGGCGCGGCCGATCAGCAATATCCAGAAGCTCTTCGCCAGACCGCAGACGATGACGGCGGCGCTCCACACCGTGGCGGCGATGGCGACGATCTTGCGTTTCGACCAGCCATCGGCCAGCCGCGCCAGCGGGATGATGGCGAGGATATAGACGATCGCGATGATCATGTCCTTGGCCATGCCGATCGCGGCGTCGGACAGGCCCAGTTCGTGGCGGATCGGCTCCACCATCACCACCATCAGATAGCGTTCGCCCTGAACCGAAGCCGACACCAGCACCATCAGCAGCAGGAAATAGGCGCGATAGGCCATGGAGGGCAGCGCTTCGGGCGGCGTGACGGCGGAAGCCGTGTCGAAATGCGGGTCGCTGTCTGCCATGCGCTTGTCCTCACCTGTTGCGGCGCGGTCGTGGCGCGCGACGATCATGCGGCTGGAGCCGTCTTGTCCGGACAGGATTTGAAACCGGTTCGACGCGGGAGGCAATGCGGGCGGGAAAGGATCGCTTGCGCGATGGCCGTTCCCCGCCCGGCCAGAGAGGATCAGGCGTCCTCGTCGCTCATCCAGTGGACGAAGCGCTGCAGCGGCAACATGCCGTCATGAGCGCCGCCCATCACATGCTTGGCCGCGCCGCCGAGCCGGACCACGCGCTGCGCCCCGGCGCTGGCGAGGCGATCGCGCAGTGCCAGCTTTGCCGCGGGCGGATAGATGCCGATCGTCTGGGTCGCGACATTCACATGGCGGACCGCCGCATCGAGCGAGGCGACATGGACGACATTGGCGGTCTTGTTGCTCGGATGGAAATCGACCGGCTCGTCGGTCAGGATGACGAGGCCCCGGCCGTCCGGCTTGCCCCAGACTTTGGTGTCGTCGCCCATCAGGGTCAGCATCTCGATCTCGTCGCGCACCTCGACCGGCAGCGGATGCGCTACCGCCGAGGCGGTTTCGCGATCCAGGCCGAGCTTTTCCTGCAACTTGGCGCAGAAGGCCTCCACCCCGGCCCGGTCGCCCTCGACGAAGATGAAGCGGCTGGCGAGGCAGGCTTCCTGATTCATCGTCGCGACGTCGGTGGCGGCGGCATCGGCGACATCCTCGATGACGGCGGGATCGAACCCTTCCGGTCCGATCATCGAGATTGATGTCTTGGGATCGAACGACACCATCTGGATGCCGGGGCCGAGATATTTGATGACATTCTTGATCGCGTCGCCGCCGCCCCAGGCGACGATCTTGTCGAAATATTGCGGGCGATAGAGCGTCCCTTCGATCCGCTCGTCGCCGCCGCGCCAATAGACCGCCGACATGGAGCGGACGACCGGATGATTAGGATCGACATCGGCCATGGTGCGCAGCATCGCGACGCAGGTGAAGGGGTCGCTCGACGGCATCTTGAAGACGTTGACCGCCTTCACCAGCGCGCCCTGCGCGATTGAGGAGATGCAGCCGGTGGGCGAATTGCCGGCCAGCATATGCACCATGCGCGGCGGAAAGGCGCGCAGTGCGCCCCGATTGCCGTGCATGTCGGTGCGTTCCACCCAGCGGTCGAGCGCGGCGGGATCAAGGAAGCTTGATTCGATGCTGCAGCGCAGCCCCTCGGGCGTCAGGAAATGCTTGGCCCGGCGGAACAGATTTTCCACCACCCGGCGCGGCAGCGGATTGACCTTGACCGTATGTTCCAGCGCCGCCTGCAAATAGGGATTGGTCTCGAAATCCATCCGCTGCCCGGCCTCAACCAGGAAATCGATGATCTCGCTGACCGGCACGTCGAGCAGCGGCGGCAGTTCGGATCGCGGCGCGACCAGCGCATTGAGGTCGATCTGCGGCGTCGCGAAATCGACGCCCAGGTCGCGCGAGCGATGGCGCACCGCCCCGCCCTCGACCAGTTTGCCGCGCACGAAATGATCGACGCGGATCGGTTCGGCCGCCGTTCCGACCGGGGCCGTCTGTTCCAGCACGCTCATGCCACACCTCGCACATAGGCATCGACGGTGCCCGCGCAGCCGATCTTGTCGTCGCCGTCCAGATCGGCATAGCGGGCGATAGTGTCGCGAATGGATGGCCCGCTATTGCCGCAGGCACAGGGGCTGTAGTCGACCGATATCCGGTCGCCGGTGATGACCCCGCCCCAGCGGCCGTCGAGCGACAGGTCGAAGAAGGCGGCCCGACCCTCGACCTCGCCATCATGATCATGCTCGATCAGCGCATCGCCATCCTTGTCCAGGATCATCGGCACGATCCAGGGCGGCACATGATAACGCCCGCCCTCACGGCATTTGGGCATGCCGCTGTTGAGTTCCTGCATCGAATAATTCTGGAAGTGCCGGCCTTCGGGAATGTTGAAGGTTTCATGCACGAACTGCTGATAATCGTCCGGCAGTTGCGCGCGCTTCAGGCCGCCGCCGATATAGATGCAGTTGTCGGGGTTGAAATCCTTGGCGCTATAGCCGCGCTCCCGCACCGCCTTGGCGACATGGTAGAGTGCGTTCCACATGCCCGCGATATAGAGTTTGTCGGCGCGATGCTCGATCATCGCATCGGCGGCGATATGGACGGCGGCGTCCATCGCCTCCTGCCGGAAACGCGACGTTTCCTCGAACTCGGCAATGTCGCCAGGCAGCGCGCTGCCGTCCGCCATCGCCTTGCGCAGCACGACCATGCGGGTCAGCGAGCCGACGGTGATCGGCGGCACCGGATATTGGAACATTTCCTTGGCGGGATCGCCAAAGGCCTCGCGCTGCGCCTCCCCGATAATCTCGTTCTTGGGCACCTTGGCGACCGGGGCCAGGCCCATGATGCGGCGGTCCTGCGCCGGCTGCACGCCCGATCCCCAGGCAAAGACATTGACGGTATCGACCTTCGACCAGTCCATGTCCGCCAGCGACGCGATCAGCATCGCCGACTTGCCGGTGGTGCCGCTGGAGCAGGAGACATAGTGGCCCGCCGCCTGCAACCGGGCGATCCAGTCGTCGACATCGGTGATGCCGTCCAAATCGATGTCGATCACGGGATGGGCGGAAATGGTATTGAGCCACTGGGTCAGCTTGTCCCAGCGCTGCTGCATCAGCCAGTTTTCAGGATAGCTCTTGTACGCCGTGTGCGGGAACAGCAGCTTCACCGCATCGTCAAGCGAGGTCACTTCGCCGATCCCCGCTTCCCGCGCGCGGTGGCCGAGCAGGCGGATGCCGTCCTTCTTCTCCTGAAACCGTTCATTCAGCGCCGCGATCTGCGCGTCGCGCAATTCGGCGTGGGGAATGTTGAATCGATAGTCCGAACTGACCAGTCCGGTGAGGCGATCGGCCTGCGCGCCCATATCCTGCTCCTTGCCCTTGTGGCTCCAGTGCATTAATAACACCTGATGCGTTTCATTATGCATGATTCGCAAAAGGCGGCAAGGGCCATAATGATGCTGGTCATGGACACACCGATTTCAGACCCCCGCCCCGCCGCCGGGCGCCCGACCCGCGAGCAGGCACAGGCGCGCCAGGCCGAAATGCTCGACGCGGCGCTCGACATGTTCCTCGACAAGGGGTTCGAGCTGACGACGATGGAGGCGGTGGCCGCCGCCGTCGGCATGACCAAGCGCACCATCTATGCCCGCTATCCCGACAAGGCGGCCCTGTTCATGGCGGCGGTCGGTCGCGCGATCACCCGCACCGCCACGCCGCGCGCCGCGCTGGAGGCGATCGCCGGCGACGATCTGGAAACCATATTGGTCGCGATCGCCCGGCTGCGCATCGCGGACCTGTCGACGCCCGAGGGCGTCCGGCTGCGGCGGATCATCACCACCGAATCCTATCGCTTCCCCGACCTGCTGATGCTGTCCTACAGCCAGGGCGCCCAGCCGGTTCACGACCATCTGGCCGACCTGCTGCGCCGCCATGATAGCGCCGGGGCGATTTGCGTGGACCGGCCGGACATGGCAGCCAGCCTGTTCATGACGATGGTGCTGGGCGGGCCGATCCGGCTGGTGGGATCGCCCCAGCCGATGAGCGCCGCCGAGGTGGACGACTGGGTGCGGGCCGCCGTGCGCCTGTTCCTGAACGGCATAAGGACCAGATCGGACTAGTAACCCGGACCACCCGCAAGAGGGGGCCGGCACCAGATGAGGAGAGGGATATGGGATCGGCCTATTGGGGCGAATTGCGGACGCATTGGCGGCCCCTGCTCGCCGCGACGATGGGACTGGGCTTCGGCATCGGCCTGTCCGCCTATACGATGAGCTTGTTCGCGCCGAAGATGATCGGCGAGTTTGGCTGGGAGAAATCCCAATTCGCGCTGCTCGGCAGTTTCGGCCTGCTGATGCTGATCATGCAGCCGATCACCGGGCGGCTGACCGACCGCTTCGGCGTCCGCGCTGTATCCGCCGTCGGCGTGCTGGCCGGGCCACTCGCTTATCTGGGCTTTGCCTTCCAGCCCGGCAGCATCCGCGCCTTCTTTGCCGTGGCCGTGCTGCAGATCATCCTGGGCACGCTGACCACATCGCCGGTCTATACCCGCATCGTCGCCGAACGGTTCGAGCGGGCACGTGGCCTGGCCTTCTCGATCGTGATGACCGGCCCGCCGCTGGTCGGGGCGGTGATCGCCCCGCTGCTCGGCGGCTTCATCGAAAGCCAGGGCTGGCGCAACGGCTATCTGCTGATGGGCGGCGTAACCCTGGTCTTCGGGCTGATCGCCGTGCTGCTGACGCCCGCCCATATCGGCGTGCATCCCCATGAGGAGGCCGACGAACAGGCTGGGCCAGCGCCCGTCGGCAGCCGCGTCATCTTCCGCAATCCCGCCTTCTGGGTGCTGATCGTCGGCATGGTGCTGGTCAATTTCCCGCAGGGCCTCGCCTCGGCCCAGATGAAGCTGGTGCTGATGGACAGCGGCGCCGCGTCGCAGACCGCGACCTGGCTGATTTCCATCTATGCGATCGGCGTGCTGCTCGGCCGCTTCGCCTGCGGCCTGTCGCTCGACCGGATGCCGCCGCACCATGTCGCCGCGCTGGCGCTGGCGATGCCGGCGATCGGCATGGCGCTGATGGCCTCGCCGCTGGATGCGACCATCGTCCTCGCCCTCTCCGTCGCGATGATGGGGCTGGCGCAGGGGGCGGAGGGCGACATTGCCGCCTATCTCGTCTCGCGCCGTTTTGGCCTGGGCGTGTTCAGCCTGGTCATGGGCTTCGTCGGCGCGGCGATCGCGGGCGGGGCGGCGCTGGGTTCGCTGACGCTCAGCCTCACCCTGAGCATCTGGGGCAGCTATGCGCCGTTCCTCGCGCTCAGCGCCTGCATCACTTTGGCTGGTGCCGCCCTGTTCCTGACCCTGGGACGCCGTCCCCCCACCATGGAGCCCGTCTACGCATGAGCGACACCCAACGCACCGCGATCGTCACCGGCGCCAGCGCCGGCGTCGGCAAGGAAGCCGCCCGCGCCCTGCTGCAACAGGACTGGCGGGTGATCGGCGTGGGGCGTGATGCCGCACGCTGTGCCGCGGCGGAGGCCGATCTCAGGGCCGATGCCGACGGCGATTTCACGATGCTGCGCGCCGATCTGTCCTCCATGGCCGATACCGCGCGGGTCGCGCAGGAGATTGCGGCAAGCGCCCCGGAAATCGACGCGCTGCTCAACAATGCCGGCGGCGTGGTGGCGGAACGGACGATCACGCCCGAAGGGTTCGAGGCAACCTTTGCCTCCAACCATCTCGCCCCCTTCCTGCTGACGCAGAAATTGCTGCCCAATCTGCGCGCCACCGCCACCAGGCGGGGGCCGGGCGCGGTGCGCGTGATCGCCGTGTCCTCGACTGGGCATGAACAGAGCCAGGGCATCCAGTGGGATGACCTCAGCTTCGCCGACAATTTCGTCGGCGGCGCGGCCTATTGCCATGCGAAGCTCGCCAATATCCTGTTCACCCGCGAACTGGCCCGCCGCGTCGCCGATGACGGCATCGTCGCTCACGCCATGCATCCCGGCGTCGTCGCCAGCAATTTCGCCAGCCACTGCGACGCGCCGATGCAGGCCTATATGGAATCGATCCTCGACCGATCGGTCACGCCGGCGCAGGCCGCCGACACATTGGTCTGGCTCGCCAGTGCCGAGGAGCCGGGGCGCAGCAACGGCCGCTATTTCCATCAGCGCGCGGAACTGACGCCATCGGCGGCCGCGCAGGATGATACGCAGGCGCTGAAGCTGTGGCAGTTCAGCGAAGCGATGGTGGCGGGTTACTAGAGCATCCTCCGATTAGGTTGGATCGGAGGATGCTCTAATTTCCTTTGGTTTGCCCCATTCTGCGAGTCGTCGGCTGTTCCAGCCGACTTCAGAATGCTCTAGCCCCGCCCCTCGGCCACGATGCGGAACTCGTCGAAAATATCGACCGGGATGGCATAGCCGGCGCCATCGTCGCGGATCATGTCGATATGGGCGGCGACGTCCTCGGCGGTCGGCGGCGCGTCCAGCCCATGGTCCCATCCCCTGGTCGCGCCGACGAACACCCGCGCGATCCGGCCGCCGAGCGCGGAATAGATGCTGTGGGTCGACGTGCAGCGCTCATGCGCCAACCAGGCGACGAGGCCGGCGGTGAAGCGTGGATCGAAGCTGGGGCCAAGCGCCCGGCCCCAGGGATTATGGCCCAGCATCCCCTCGCTCATCCCGGCCGACATGCGGCTGGCGGCATTGGGCATCACCGCATTGCAGAGGATGCCGTGCGGCCGCCCTTCCTCCGCCAGATTGTGCATCAGCCCCATGACGCCGCCCTTGGCCGCGCCATAGGCGGACAGTTGGCCCATGCCCAGCATCCCGCCGCCCGATGTGGTGAGCACCAGCCGGCCACCGCCCTGCGCCCGCATATGCGGCCAGGCGGCACGCGCGACATTGAAGGAACCGCGCACATGGACGGCGAGCAGCGCGTCGAGATCGGCCGCCATCAGATCCTCGACCGGTGCAAAGCGCATATTGCCGGCATTGGCGATCACCGCGTCAATCCGGCCGAAGCGGGCGATGGCGAGATCGATCATCGCCTGCGCGCCGTCGGGCGACGACACATCATCGCCATTGGCGATCGCGACGCCGCCCGCCGCAACGATTTCCGCCACGACGGCGTCGGCCATGGTCGAGGATGCCCCCTCCCCCGTTACCGATCCGCCCAGATCATTGACGATGACCGCGCCGCCGCGCGCGGCAATGTCCAGCGCATAGGCGCGGCCCAGGCCCCCGCCCGCCCCGGTGATGAGGATGGTGCGGCCGGTAAAGTCGATCCTGTCCATGCTCATCCCAGTTGCGCGATGATCTGCGGCAGGTCGGCGGTGGTGCGGATACCCGGCGGCGCATCGCACACGGCCGCAATGGCATTCACCGCGCGATGGGCGGTCAGGCCCGGCGTGAAGGCGGCATAATCTTCCGGCGCGACCGGGAAGCTGATGTGGACGTCGAGCGGCGTGTCGCCCTGCACCTGGATACGCCAGCCGGACTCGCGCAATTCCCAGTCGGGGCGGTCGATGTCGCGGGTGCAATACCAGTTGGCGCGGAAGCGCAGCACGGCCTTGTCGCCCTGCATCCCCGATATGGTGATGCGCTGGGCGCCGACGGTGCCGGCGGCGATCGTGCCGGCCGCAATCGTCACATCGCGGGTCGCCGCCGCCATTTCGCCGAACGCTTCCCACCGGTCGACCGCAATGCCCGCGGCGTCGGCCAACTGGGCGAGCGACCCCGCAAAATCATGCTTCACATAATCGACCTTGCGCTGGTCGAACGCGGTCGGCGCGACGCCATAGCCCATGATGTTGAACAGCAGATCGGGCGAATCCCGACTTTCCATGTCGGCGAACTCGTCGATCGTCAGGCAGTCATGCCGGCGCGAGAGCGAGAGCAAGGGAATGGTCAGCGCCTCGGTCACGAAGCCGGGGCTGGAGCCGGTGCTGTAGATCGAGCTGTTGCCGGCCTGGCAGGCCGCCTCGATCCGGGCGCAGACATCCGGGTCCATGGAGGCAGGATGATGGAAATCGCCGCGCGTGGTGACGACATTCTTGCCCGATGCCAGCAGCCGGCACAGTTCGTCGATGTCGGTTCCCTGCCGCATATAGAGGACGCAGTCGGCCGGGTTGGCGACCAGCGCGTCGACATCGCTGGTGGCAGTGATGCCCTGCGGCGCGGTGCCGGCGAGCATACCGGCATCCTGCCCCGCCTTGGCCGCCGAACTGACCCACAGACCGGCCAGCTCCAGCCCCGGATGCTCGATCACCGCGCGCAGGGCGCGGCCGCCGATATTGCCGGTGGCCCACTGGATCACCCGATAGTGCTTGCCCATCGCCATCCTCTCCCTTGCCGTGCCGATCAGAATTTGACGCCGGCCTGGACGCCCCAGGTCGCGGGCGCGCTCCAGACATTGCCGATGCCGAAATTATTGCTGAGCACCTGGGTGCGGTAACGGCTGTCGGTGACATTGTCGCCGAAGACGGCCAGCGAGAAGCGGTCGCTGGCGTCGGTCCATTCCGCGCGCAGCGCCAGCACCTCATAACCCTTCTGCGCGAACTGGGTGCCGGACGGGCCGAAATAGAATTTCGAGGTGTAATAGAGATTGCCCGACAGGGCGAGCGACCCGCCCGCCAGATCGAGCGTGTAGCGCGCCCCGACATTGCCGGTGAAGTCGGGCGTGCGCTGCATATGCACGTCGTTGAGCTGGGTCGGCACGACGACGAAGCTGATGCCCTGCGCCGCGCAACTGGCGAGCGTGCAGCGCGTATAGATCGGCGCATCCTCGAAATTGGTGTAGCGCGCATGGGTATAGGCGGCGCCGACATTGAACTGGAACCGGTCGGTCAGCCGGTAGGAGAGCTGGCCTTCCAGACCATAGATTTCCGACGAGGCGGCGTTGATGATCTGGGCCGAGGGCGGGTTGCCGCGATAGAGCGACACCTGCAGATTCTTGTAATCATAATAATAGGCCGACAGATCGACCGACAGGCGCCGGTCATCATATTTGAAGCCCGCTTCAAAGGCGTCGATATCCTCCGGCGCGACCTTGTTGCCGGTATTGCCGCCGACGTCGAGAATGCCCGACTTATAGCCCTTGCTATAGGATGCGTAGACGCTCGACTCCTCGCTGGGCTTGTAGCGCAGCACCGCGCGCGGCGTGAACTTGTTGCCCTTGAGGTCCGGCACATAGGTGCGCACGCCGGAGAAGGGGATGATGTAATAGGCGTCGCCGATCCTGTCGTGGCTGTAGCGCCCGCCCACCGTCAGGAACAGGTCGGGCGTGAAGGCATATGTGAGGTCGGCAAAGGCGGCATAGGATTTGCTGTTGGTGCCCGAACCGCCCAGCGCAATGCTGGCAAGCGGATCGCCGGCGGTCGGCGTGCCGACCCGCGTGCCCCATCGGTCCTTGTTGTTGAAGTAGAAGAGGCCCGCGGTCCATTGCAGCGGCCCACCCGGCTTCGAGGTCAGCAGCAATTCCTGCGATACGGTCTGGCTGCGCACCGGAATATGCAGCAGGAAGATGTTCGCCGCCGTGCTGTCCAGATCCTCGACGATCAGCGAATTTTCATCGCGATACTGGGTGTAGGAGGTAAGGTCGGCAAAGCCCAGATCCGCCTTCAGCGTGCCCTGGATCACGTCATTGTTCGACAGGAACTCGGTCGGGCCGCCGGTCGCCACTTCATCATGTTTGGCGGCGTAGAGGCTGGGCGGCAGGTTGGTGCCCGCGCCGCCAATATCGTCGCCGACATAGATATTGGTGTTGAGCAGGGTCGGATCATCGGTGTCGCTATGGGTATAGCGCAGCAGCAGCGACACGGAATCGCTGAGGTCCGCCTTGATCCCGGTGCGCACCGACCAGTTGCTGTAGCGCCCGTCCCGGTCGCTGCCGGTGGTGATATTGTGGACGAAACCGTTGCCGCGCCGGAACAGTGCCTCGACATCCATCGCCACATCCTGGACCACGCCGAAGGTGGCATAGCCCTGCACCGCCAGACTGTTGAAGCGGCCATAGCTGACCTTGAACTCGCCCGCGCCGTCGCTGCTGGGATCGGCCGTGGTCAGCAGGATCGCGCCGCCGGTGGTGTTGCGGCCGAACAGCGTGCCCTGCGGCCCTTTCAGCACCTGCACGCTTTTCAGGCTCATCAGCTGGAAATCGGCGGCCAGCGGGTTGGGCGAATAGAAGCCGTCGACATAGATACCGACATTGGCGCCGCCGCCCGAGCTGGCGACCGCCGTGCCGACACCGCGAATGGTCGGTTGGACGAAGGCGGCCGCGCTGTCGAAGCGCAGCGCCGGGGTGACGGTGGCGATGTCGGTGAGTTGGCTGGCGCCGGCGCTGGTCAGCTGATCCTGGGTGACGGTGGTAATGCTGATCGGCACGTCGCGCGACAATTCGGCACGGCGCTGGGCGGTGACGATGATCAGATCCTGGTCATTCTGGGCCGGCGGCGGCGCCGCCTCCTGCGCGACGGCCAGGTGCGACACGGTGGCCAGCAGCATGGCCGCGCCAATGCCCGACGAACGAATAAGCGTCTTCCGATGGATCATCCCTTGCCTCCCATGATCGGTGCCGGTGGTCCGGCCTTCCCTATGGGCGGCATGATAAGGCCGAGAACCGCGGTCTCGCGCGCAGATAAGCGGCTGGCGGCTGACTCATCGCCTCGGCGTTGCCGCGCCGCGTTCAGGGGCCAAGATATCCAATCGTATCCTGTCGCGGATCGGGCGAGTCCGCGCGCCAGCGGACCGATCCGAATGGCCGCTCCAGCCGCCGCCGCACCCGCACCTCGCCAGCCTTGCGGTCGAAGGCGCGCGCCACCTGCTGCGCCAGCTTGTCGGCCTGGGTGAAACGATCGCGCATATGGAGATAATCGCCCCAGGTCGGACACTGATAGCGCTCGGTCCACAGTGCGGGATTGGCGATGTCGCGCGCGATCGACCAGTTGAAGCCGCCATTGCGCATCCGCGTGCGCTGCACCTCCACCATCGCCGCATAGAAATCGCGCGCCTGGTCCGGATCGACATCATAGTCGATCTCGATGATGACCGGGCCGGAGCGACGGGTGAGCGCCATGCCGACTTCCGGTTCGCCCGCGATGATGAAGGGCTCGACATCCGCCTCGCTGGTTTCGGGCAGTGGTAGCAGCCAGCCCACGAGCGGCAGAATGGCCAGTGCCAGCCCCGATCCATAGAGGGCGATGTCGACCGACCAGCTTTGCGCCACCAGCCCCCAGAGCAGCGCACCAATCGCGATGCCGCCGGTCAGCGCCGAGGAGAAGAGCGACAAGGCCCGCGCCGTCACCCAGCGCGGCGCCGACAGCTGCACCGCAACATTGAACAGGGCGATGGTCAGGATATTGGCGCCCCCCGCGACCAGCAACGCCAGGCAGGTGAGCGGCACATGGCGGCTGACCCCGACCAGCGCAAGCGCGAGGCCGCTGACCAGCGCCAGCACGGCGGTGGTCCGCTGCGTTCCGAAGCGATCGCGGCATCGCCCGACCAACAGTGCCCCCAGCACGGCCCCCACCCCGCTGGCGCCCAGCAACAGACCATAGATGCTGGCATCGCCGCCCAGCAGATCCTTCGCCACCAATGGCGCGAGCGCGGACGCCGACGCGCCGGCCAGTCCGAACAGGAAAGCGCGCAGCAGCACCGTGCGGATCGCCCCAGCGTGCAGCGCATAGCGCATGCCCGACACCATCGCCCGGTGGAATTGCTCGGGCGGCAGGCGCGCAGGAACATGACGCCGCTGCCAGACGAAGAAGGCGAGGAAGAGCGGCAGATAGCAGATGGCGTTGATCGCGAAGGCGGCATGGGCGCCGGCCGCCAGCACGATGATGCCGCCCAGCGCCGGGCCGAAGCTGCGCGCGACATTATAGCTGATCGTGCCGAGCGCGACGGCGGCCGGCAGCAGGCGCGGCCCGACCTGTTCGCTGATCGACGCCTGCCAGGCCGGCGAATAGAGCGCGACGCCTGCCCCGATCAGCGAACAGAAGGCGAGCAGCATCCAGGGCGAACTGTGCCCGGTCCAGGCCAGGAAGGTCAGCAGCGCGGCACAGGCCATGGAAAAGGCCAGACCGCTCATCGCGATCCGCCGGCGGTCGAACATGTCGGCAAAGGCGCCGGCGGGCAATGTCACCAGCATCAGCGGCAGCATCAGCGCAGTCTGGACCAGCGCGACCATGCTGGGCGATGCGCTCATCCGCGTCATTTCCCATGCCGCGCCGACACCCAGGATCAGTTGGCCGAAATTGGAGAGAAGGCTGGCGGTCCAGATGCGGCGGAACACCGGTTCGCGCAGCGGCGCGAAGCTGCCGCCCGTCGCCTGCGCGACTTCGCCTTGCGCCATTCGTCTCTCTCCTCATCATCTGCATGCCCAGCCTGCACCAGCCGGGCGACGCAGGCCAATCCGCGCGCGATCAATCGCCTGTGCGATTGGGGGCCGTCCCGCTTCCATGCGATAGGATGCGAGAGCCGCGCCTGCGGCAAAAGAGACCGGGAGAAGATGCTTGACCGACGCCTATATCATTGATGCCGTCCGCACCCCGCGCAGCATCGGCAAGATGGGCAAGGGCGCGCTGTCGCACATGCACCCGCAGCATATTGCGGTGGCGGTGCTGAAGGCGCTGAAGGATCGCAACAATCTGAACACCGCCGATGTCGACGACATCATCTGGGGCACCAGCGCGCAGATGGGGCTGCAGGGCGGCGACCTTGGCCGGATGGCGGCGCTCGATGCGGGCTATGACGTCAAGGCGTCGGGGGTGACGCTGGATCGCTTCTGCGGCAGCGGCCTCACCGCCACCAACCTGGCCGCAGCGCAGATCATGTCGGGGATGGAGGATCTGGTGATCGCCGGCGGGACCGAGATGATGTCCTATGTCACCTGGTATGGCCAGTCGCTGCGCGAAGCGGGCGTGAAGGCCGCTGGCGGCCTTGGCACCGGCAATATGCGGTTGCAGGACAAGCATCCCCAGTCGAACCAGGGCGTCGCCGCCGATGCGATCGCCGCGATGGAAGGGATCACGCGTGAAGAGCTGGATGCCTTTGGCGCCGAAAGCCAGCGCCGCGCCGGCATCGCGCTCAGGGAAGGTCGCTTCGCCCGGTCGACCGTGCCGGTGCATGACGAGGATGGCAGCGTGGTGCTGGACCATGAGGAATATCCCCGCCCCGACACCACCGCCGAGCAGCTTGCCGGGCTGAAACCCGCCTTCGCCGCGTTCATGGACATGCCCTCGCGCCAGGATGGGCCGACCTTCCGCCAGCTCATCAACCAGAAATATCCCGATCTGGCGATCGAGCCGCTGCATCATGCCGGCACCTCGTCCGGCGTGGTCGATGGCGCGGCCGCGATCCTGCTGGCCTCTAAAGCCTATGCCGACGTCCATGGGCTGAAGCCCCGCGCCCGCATCGTCGCGACCGCCAATGTCGGTGACGATCCGACGCTGATGCTGAACGCGCCGGTCCCGGCCGCGCGCAAGGTGCTGGCCAAGGCCGGCCTGACCGTGGCCGACATCGACGTGTTCGAGGTCAATGAAGCCTTCGCCGTGGTGACGGAGAAATTCATCCGCGATCTGGGCGTCGACCGCGCCAAGCTCAATCCCAATGGCGGCGCGATCGCGCTCGGCCACCCGATCGGCGCGACCGGGGCGGTGCTGATCGGCACCGCGCTCGACGAGCTGGAGCGCAGCGGCGGTCGCTATGCCCTGATCACCATGTGCGCGGCTGGGGGCATGGCGCCCGCGATCATCATCGAACGTGTCTGATCGGATCGTCCGGCCGCCGCGCTGCGCCGAACAGGAGGAGGCTGCTTTCGTTTCGCCGCGATGGCGCTATGCTGCGCGCACAATGGAAAGCCTGCAGGACAAGACACTCGCCGACAACCCGCCGGCGCTGATGCGCAACGCGACGATGAAGCTGACGATCATCGCGCGTCAGCTGCGCGCACATTTCGACCAGAGCGTGGTGCGACTGGGCGTCACCCGCTCGCAATGGACGGTGATCGCGGCGGTCGCGCGCTATCCCGGCACGACCCAGCGCCATATCGCCAATCTGCTGGAAATGGCCGAGGCATCGGCCGGACGGCTGATCGACCGGCTCTGCGCTGACGGCCTGCTGGAGCGGCGGCAGAAGGATGATGATCGGCGCGCCCATGCCGTATTCCTGACCGAGCGCGGCCAGGCGATCACCATGCAGCTGTCGGGCATCGCGCAGGAGAATGAGGAGGTCGCCTTTGCCGGCTTCTCGGCCGAGGATTTGAAGCGCCTCAACAGCCTGCTCGACACGATTTCGGAAAATATCGTCAAGCCCTGAAGGCCGCCGCCGTCCCGGCGCCCCACCCTTCCCGGACATAAAAAAGGGCCGCCCTGTGATGGGGCGGCCCATTCGCTATCGGCCGGCGCAGGGGAGGCCGCGCCCGGCGATCTCTTAGTGCGCGGTCAGCAGATCCTTCTTCGACAAGCTGGTGGTCAGCTTGCCGTCGGCGGCGGTCAGGCTGGACGCCGGCACGTTCACCATCTTGCCGTTGAGGATGATCTGCGCATTGCCATCCGCAGCGACGCGATAGATGGCGGCCAGACGATCGCCGCTGGCGGTGTAGAGCATCTTGCCCTTGTAGTCGGCGGCGGCAGTGGCCGCGCTGATCTGGACGGCTTCGCCAGCGGCAGCGACCTGCGGCAGGGCGGCAGCGGCGAGGGAGAGCGACAGGGCGATCTTGGCGAAACGAGTCATGGCACAACCTCTTCAACTAAAACTGGTCGGGGAGATATACCCCCTTAACACTAAGCTAGGTTAGCTATTGTCTGCGATAATGTCAACCTAGCTTAGTATTTATTTTTGCATGTGCGAACAGCGGCTTGGACAGGCAGACAAAAGGCCGCGTCCATATGGAACGCGGCCTTTTCGCCCAAGGAACGCAGCGCCGGAGATTCAGCGCGGCGGAAAGCGAATCGCGCCGTCGATGCGGAACAGCTGGGCATTGATGTAGCTGTTGCGCGTGATCTCCAGCGCCAGCCCGGCAAATTCCTCGGGCTTTCCAAGACGCTTGGGGAAGGGGACGCTGTTGTTCAGGCTTTCGTACATGGCCGGGTTCATATCCTTGAAGCGCAGCATCGGCGGCGTCGCAAAGATACCCGGCATGATCGCATTGACGCGAATCCCCAGCTCCATCAGGTCGCGCGCCATCGGCAGCACCATGCCGTTCACCCCGGCCTTGAGCGAGCCATAGGCGACCTGGCCGACCTGCCCATCCTGCGCCGCAGCACTGGAGGTTAACAGGATGCTGCCCCGCTCGCCATCCTCCAGCGGGTCGAGCGCCGCCATGCCGAGCGCCGCGATCGAGGCAATGCGATAGCTGGCGACCAGCACGCCTTCGGCCGAGATCGCATAATCCTGCGTTGACATGCGCTTGAAGCCGCCGGTCTCCTTGTCCTTCGACACGGTCTTGCCGCCCTTCGACACGACCGCGCAATGGACCAGGATGCGTTCCTGTCCCTGCGCCGCCCGCGCCGCCTCAAAACCGGCGAGCACGCTGTCTTCCGACATGATGTCGACCTTGCAGAAAGTCGCGCCGACCTCCGCCGCGATCGCCTGGCCGCTATCCTCGTTGATATCGAAGATCGCGACCTTCACGCCGGCTTCGCGCAGCGCCCGCACCGTCGCCAGCCCCAGGCCCGACGCGCCGCCGGTCACCACTGCGGACAGGGAAGAGTCGAGTTTCATGGCATGTCTCCCACATCTGTTTTCGGACCGGCTATGGCACAGCGGCAAGGCGGCTCAAGCCATGGCCCGGCCGACGCCGGCAATATCGCTGCGGCGCTAGGGGGCCGGGGCGCATCGCGATAGCGATAGCAGGCCCGGCGGACTTGCGGCGACCGGCGCAGCTTCTACCCTTTCCCCAACAGGTCGCATCATGCGGCGAATGAGGGGATGGCTGATTTTATGACGCAGGTGATGAAGGGGGTGCGCGTTCTGGAAGTGGCGCAGTTCACCTATGTGCCGGCTGCCGGCGCGATCCTGGCCGACTGGGGCGCGGACGTCATCAAGATTGAACATCCGGTGCGCGGTGACACGCAGCGCGGGTTCCTGAACATGGGCGGGGTGCAGCTCGATCCACTGCGCCATACCCTGTTCGAGCATCCCAATCGCGGCAAGCGCAGTGTCGGCATCGACCTGTCGACGGAGGAAGGCCAGGCCGTGCTTTATGAGCTGGCCAAGAGCGCCGACGTATTCCTGACCAACTATCTTCCCCAGGTGCGGCAGAAGAACAAGTTCGACGTCGAGCATATCCGCGCGGTCAATCCGAACATCATCTATGCCCGTGGCAGCGCGCTGGGCAACAAGGGGCCGGAGCGCGAGGTCGGCGGCTTCGACGGCACCTGCTTCTGGTCGCGCAGCGGCGTCGCCCATGCGATGACGCCCGAGGAACTGCCCGGCCCGCTGACCCAGGGCATTCCCGCCTTTGGCGATTCCATCGGCGGCATGTTCATTGCCGGCGGCATTTCCGGCGCGCTGTTCCACCGCGAAAGGACCGGCGAGGCGGTCGAGCTGGACGTCTCGCTGCTGTCGAGCGCCTGGTGGGCGTCGGGCGCGCTGATCGCGCAGGTAATGGAGACCGACATCCTCACCCGCAACGGCATGCCGAGTTCCGGCGGATCGCTGCGCAACCCCTTCATGGGCAATTTCCGCACCTCGGACGGCGGCACGATCAACCTGTGCATGGTCAGCCCCACCGGCCTGATCGCCGACACCTTCGCCCATGTCGGCGTGCCCGAGGCAGCGGACGATCCGCGTTTCAAGGATGTGCTGGCGCTGATCGAGAATGCCGGCGCGGCAAGCGACATATTGGTCAAGGCTTTCGGGGCGAAGCCCTTCGCCTATTGGCGCGAGCATCTGAAGACGATGAAGGGCCAATGGGCGCCGATCCAGAGCTTCAAGGATCTGCTGACCGACGAGCAGGCGATCGCCAACGACATGATCATCGAGGTCGAAGGCGCCGATGGCGGCGCACCGCTGCGGCTGGTGCGCGGCCCGGTGCAGTTTGACGGCCAGCCGGTGCAGACCAGCCGGTCGCCCCAGGCATCGGAACATACCGAACTGGTGCTGATGGAACTGGGCGTCGAGTGGGACCAGATTGAACAATGGAAGGCCAGCGGCGCTATCGCCTGAAGGGGCGACGTCGGGGGGCTGGAAGGCAGGAATGATATGAAACCGGGTACGAAACTGAAAAGCGCGGTGTGCGACACCGAAGTGATGGTGATCCGCAGCGGTGCCGGCACGATCGAATGCGGCGGCAGCGCCATGGGCGAGGCCAAGCCGGAGACGGTCGGCACCCCCGCCACCGATTTCAGCGCGGGCACGCTGATGGGCAAGCGCTATGTCGATCCGGCCGGCAATTTCGAATTGCTGTGCGTCAAGCCGGGCAAGGGTTCGCTGTCGGTCGACGGCGTGGCGCTGAGCCCCAAGGACGCCAAGCCCCTGCCCGCTTCGGACTGACGCCCATCCCATGAACATCGCCCTGTTCCTTGAAATGGCGGCCGATGCCGCGCCCGACCGCATCGGCCTGGTCTGTGACGGCCAGCGCTGGAGCTATGCCCGGCTGCTGGCCGGCGCGCGCGGCGCCGCCGCGCTGATCCGGGACAGTGGCTGCAGCCATGTCGCGCTGCTGGACGAGAGCAGCGAGGCGGCGGCGATGGCGCTGTTCGGCGCGGCGATTGCCGGCGTGCCCTATGTGCCGCTCAACTATCGGCTGGCCGACGCGGACCTGGGCGCGCTGCTGGCACGGATCACGCCGGCGCTGATCGTCGGCGATGTCGCACGGGTCGGGCGGCTCTGCTCCTCGGCCGACAACAAGGTGCTGGCGCGCGCCGATTTCGTGACCGCTGCGCTGGACGCTGCGGCCGATGCACCGATCGACGCGGACGAGGGCGATGGCGTCGCCATCCAGCTGTTCACCAGCGGCACGACCGCCGCGCCCAAGGCGGCGATCCTGCGCCACGCCAATCTGGTTTCCTATATATTGGGCACGGTCGAGTTCGGCGCCGCGCCGGAAGAGGATGCCGCGCTGGTCAGCGTGCCGCCCTATCATATCGCCGGCATCGCCGCCCTGCTCAGCTCTATCTATGCGCTGCGCCGCATCCTGCTGCTCCCCGCCTTCGATCCGGCCGCCTGGCTGGACCTGGCGGCGGGCGAGCGGGCGAGCAATGCCTTTGTAGTGCCGACCATGTTGTCGCGCATCATCGAGACGGTCGACAAGGGTGTCCGCCCCGACCTCAGCAATCTGCGCGCGGTCGCCTATGGCGGCGGCAAGATGCCGCTGGAGCTGATCCAGCGCGCGCTCGACCTGTTTCCCGATACCGGCTTCACCAATGCCTATGGCCTGACCGAGACCAGTTCGACGGTCGCCCTGCTGGGGCCGGACGAGCATCGCGCCGCCCATGTCGCGACCGATCCCGCCGCCCGTGCTCGGCTGGCGTCGGTCGGCCGGCCGCTGCCGACGGTCGAGATCGAGATTCGCGACGAGGATGGCCGTTGCCTGCCCGCCGGCGAGCCGGGCGAAATCTATGTTCGCGGCGACCAGGTGTCGGGCGAATATCGCGAGCGCAGCGCGCTCGACGCCGATGGCTGGTTTCCCACCCGCGACGCCGGCTATATCGATGCCGAAGGCTATCTCTTCCTGTCGGGCCGCGCCGACGATGTGATCGTGCGCGGCGGTGAGAATATCTCGCCCGGCGAGATCGAGGATGTGATGCTGGCCCTGCCCGCCATCGCCGAGGCGGCGGCGGTCGCCATCCCGTCCGCCGAATGGGGCGAGGCGGTCGGCCTGATCGTGGTCGTGCGCGACGGGCATGCGGCGCCGGCCGACGAGGAACTGAAGCAGGTCATCCGCGCCCGGTTGCGTTCTTCGCGAGTGCCCGAACGCGTGCTCTTTGCTAAGAGCCTGCCCTATAATGAAATGGGCAAGCTCCTCCGCCGGGAAATCAAGAAGCTGTTCGCAGCCTGACATGGCTCTCGCCCTGCCGCTTGCCGGCTGGGCCGAGATGCAACTGGAGGCGATCCGGGCGCTGGCGGGAACGCCGGCGCTGGATGGTTTAAGCGGCGCGCAATTGCTGGGCGAACGGGCGGCGCTGAATGGCTTTTCCATACCGGGGCGGCGTTCGGCCGGTGGGGGATGCCGGCTCTACGACACGATCGACGGACAGGTTGCGCTGACCCTAGCACGGGCCGACGACCGGGACCTGATGCCGGCCCTGTTCGGTGATGCTAGCATCGAAAGTGACAGCGATATTGTCACGGCTTTCGCTACTGCGCGGATGGCGGAGATCGTGGCCCAGGGGCGCCAGCTCGGCCTTGCGATCGCGGCGATCGATGAGGTGCCGGCCAGCCCGGCCTGCCGGCTGACGATGACAGGGGGTGCGCGGCCGAAGCGCGACCGCCCGCCGCTGGTGATCGACCTGTCGGCGCTGTGGGCCGGGCCACTGGCGGGGCATCTGCTGGGGCTGGCCGTCGCGCAGGTCGTCAAGGTGGAGAGCCGCAACCGGCCCGACCGGATGCGCGCTGGCGATCCGCTGCTGTTCGCGCGGCTGAACCAGTATAAGGCCAATGTCGCGATCGACCTGCGCGACGCGGAGGATCGGGCGGCGCTGATCGCGCTGATCCGCCGGGCCGACATGGTGATCGCCGCCGCCCGGCCCCGCGCGCTGGCGCAACTGGGGATCGATGCCGATGCGCTGGTGCGCGACGTGCCGGGGCTGGTCTGGGTGACGATCACCGGCCATGGCGCGGAGGGCGACGCCGCCCAATGGATCGGCTTTGGCGATGATTGCAGCGTCGCCGGCGGCCTCAGCGCCGCGCTGCGACAGGCAAGCGGACGGATCGGTTTTGGCGGCGATGCCTGCGCCGACCCGCTGACCGGGCTCCATGCGGCGCGGCAGGCGTTGGCGCAATGGCATGAAGGCACGGGCGCGCATCTGCTGCTGTCGATGAGCGCCGTGGTGGCCGAGGCGATCGGCTGGGAACGGGCGCGCGACGACGCGGGCTTCACCGCGACGCTGCAACGCTGGGCCGCCGCCGAGGGCCTTGCCTTTCCTGCCGTTGCGTCGCGAACCACGGGACCGGTTGCGGCGCTGGGGCAGGATAATGAGGCCTGGCTATGCTGATCCGCGACGCCGAACTATGGGGCGTGGGCCGGGCCGACCTGCGTATCGCCGATGGGCAGATCGCGGCGATCGGCGCGCTGGCCCCTCTGCCCGGCGAAGCGGTGATGGATGCGTGCGGCGGCGCCCTTCTGCCCGGCCTGCACGACCATCATATCCATCTTGCCGCACATGCCGTCGCCCGTGCCTCCCTGCCCTGCGGACCGCCGGCCGTGACCAGCGAAGCCGATCTGGCCGCCGCGCTGGCGCAGCCGGGCGAGGGCTGGCTGCGCGGCATCGGCTATCATGAGAGCGTCGCCGGCCTGCCCGATGCACTGACGATCGACCGGTGGCAGGCGGACCGGCCGGTGCGCATCCAGCATCGGTCGGGGCGGATGTGGCTGCTCAACAGCCGGGCATTGGATCTGCTGCTGGCACTGGACGCCCCGCCGCCGGGGCTGGAGCGGATCGACGGGCGCTGGACCGGACGCTTGTTCGACGAGGATGGCTGGCTGCGCCGGGTGCTGGGCGGCACGCCGCCGGCCCTCGACACGGTGGGGCGCGAACTGGCCCGCCATGGCGTCACCGGCGTTACCGACATGTCGCCGGGCAATGACGGCGCGAGCCTTGCCTGGTTCGCCGCCGAGCGCGCGACCGGGCACCTGCCGCAGCATCTGGTTGCCGCCGGCACGCTGGCGCTGGGGGATGCGCCGCCGCCGGCCGGCATCGCGGTCGGCCCGGCCAAGCTGCACCTGCATGAAAATGCCCTGCCCGACTTCGACCAGTGCGTCGCCTTCCTGCGCGCCGCGCATGAGCAGGGGCGAGCGATCGCCAGCCATTGCACGACCGAGACCGAACTGGTCTTCACCCTCGCCGCGCTGGCACAGGCCGGCGCGCGGCCGGGCGACCGGATCGAACATGCCGGAATCACCCCCGATGCGCTGCTGGAGCAGATGGTCGAGCTTGGCGTGCAGGTGGTGAGCCAGCCGCATTTCATCGCCGAGCGCGGCGATCACTATCTGCGCGATGTCGAACCGCGCGAGCGGCCCTTGCTCTATCGGTTGGACGCCTTCGCCCGCGCCGGGCTGGTGCTGGCAGCGGGCAGCGACGCGCCCTATGGCGTCGCCGATCCCTGGGCGGCGATGCGCGCGGCGGTGTCGCGCAGGACGGAGAGTGGCGCGGTCATCGGGCAGGACGAGGCGCTGACGCCCGAAGCGGCGCTGGCCCTCTATCTCGCCGATCCGCTGGATCTGCGCCGGCAACGCAGCATGGTCGTCGGCGCGCCGGCCGACCTATGCCTGCTGGATCGTCCCTGGGCGCAGGCACGGGACCGCCTGCGGGCGGAGGATGTGGCGATGACGTGGATCGCCGGATCAGTCGTCCATGATGGCATCGACCAGACCCCAGCCTAGCGCCGTGCGGGCGTTGATCCGCTTGCCCGACAGGATCATCAGCGCCGTGCGCTGACGCCCGATCCGGCGACTGAGCGAGACGCAGCCGCCTGCGCCAGGAATGATCCCCATCGCCAGTTCGGGCAGATGGAACCAGGCGTCGGCGCTGGCTGTGATGTGCCCGGCAAAGGCCGCCATTTCCAGGCCAGAGCCGACACAGCCACCCTGCACATGGACCGACAGCCGATCGGCGCATCCCAGCAGCGCATGGGCCGGCAATGTCTGCATCCTTATGTCATGCGCGGTCGCCGGATCACGCGTGGTGCCAAATTCGCCGAGGTCCGCGCCGGTGCAGAAGCTGCGGCCCGCGCCGCGCAGGCTGACATGGCTGATATCGGGATCGAACGCGGCAATGTCGAACGCCGCGCGCAGCCCGTCGCGCAGATCGCGGTCGATGGCATTATGGGCATCGGGCCGATCGATCAGGATCGCCAGCCGGTCGCCGTCCCGATCGACCTTGATTGCGCCGGGCGACTGCACCGGCGCGGGGACTTGCGCGGCCAGCCAGCGGGCATGGCCGGCACTGCCCTGAAGCAGGCCATAAGCGAGCGATTCCGCGACCAGCGCCTGGGCCGGATCCAGCCCGTCGATCAGCCGCAGCAATTGCACCAGCACCCGCGCCGCTTCGGGCTGGGCCATGATCTGCTGCGTGATCGCACCGAGCGAGACCGGCAGTTCGATCAGCGCATCAAGCCGGGGCGCGAGCGGGTGCGTCGGATCGCCGATCCCCAGCAGCGGAAAGGGTGGCAGGTGCAACGGCGCATCGCTGCGCGGCGCGCGGTCGAGATCGACCAGCCCATAGGGCTGCGCATCCCCGGTCCAAGGAAGGGTCAGGCCATCGGGGTCGATCAGGGCGGCAGGGCCGGACATGGGTGGCAGGGTAGGACCGGGCCGAAGCGCGGCAAAGGCGGACGCAGCACTGATCGCCAGGGCGTTGCGGACAATGGCTGACCAGCGCCGCGCCCTGCCGCAATATCGCGCCATGGAGACGGATCACCCCAGTCTGCGCGCGCTCGCCGCCGCCGCCCTGCAACGGCCCGCCGATCAGGCAGCGATCCTTTATGAGGACGAATGGATCGCTTGGGGAGCGCTGCGCGCAGTAGCCGAAGAGATCGATGCGGCAATGGATGCCAGCGGCATTGCGGCGGATGCCCCGGTCGCCTTCGTCGCGCGCAATCGGCCGGCGGCGCTCGCCGCGCTGCTGGGCCTGATCGCGCAGGAGCGGACGATCCGCATGATCTATGCCTTTCAGTCGGACGCCGCGATCGCCCGCGACCTGACGCGCATGGCGCCCGCCGCGCTGGTCGCCTTTGCCGAGGATATCGGGCCGGAGATTCGCGCGGTGCTGACCGCCGAAGGCATGGTCGCGGTCGCGATCGACGGCATGGCCGCCGCCGCCCTGCCGGGTCATGAATATGCCTCGCCAGAAGTTCAGCAACGCCACGGCCCCGCCGCGCCACAGATCGAGATATTGACCAGCGGCACCACCGGACCGCCGAAAAGCTTTGCCGTGCCTTATGCGCTGCTGGAACGGCATTTCCTCTCGACCCCGCTGACCCGGCAACAGACGGACGATCCCCAGGCCGCACCGCCCTTCCTACTCTATTTTCCGCTCGGCAACATCACCGGCCTCTATTCGACGCTGCCGATGCTGCTGCGCGGACAGCGGGTCGAGTTGCTGGAGCGCTTCTCGCTCGCTGCCTGGCATGCCCATGTGCGGCGCTGGCGGCCCAGCCATGGCGGCCTGCCGCCGGCCAGCGTGCAGGCGGTGCTGGACGCCGACCTACCGGTCGAAGACCTCGCTTCCCTGCGCGCGATCGGCTGCGGCGCGGCGCCGCTCGATCCCGGCGTGCAGCAGGCGTTCGAGGCGCGCTACGGCATTCCCATCCTGCTCTCCTATGGCGCCACCGAGTTCGCCGGCCCGGTAGCGTCGATGACCGCCGCGCTCCATGCCGAATGGAGATCTCGCAAGATCGGGTCGGTCGGCCGCGCCATGCCGGGTGTTGAGCTACGCGTCGTCGATCCAGACAGTGGCGTCCCGCTACCACCCGACACCGAAGGTCTGCTGGAAGTCATTGCGCCGCGAATCGGCCCGGAATGGATCCGCACGTCCGACATCGCGCTGATCGATGCCGATGATTTCCTGTTCCTGCGCGGCCGGGCGGACGGGGCGATCATCCGCGGCGGCTTCAAATTGCTGCCCGAGTCGATCGAACGCACGCTGATGCTGCACCCCGCCGTCGCCGAAGCGGCGGTGACAGGCATGGCGGATCACCGGCTGGGGCAAGTGCCGGCGGCCGCGATCCGGCTTCACGCCGATTTTGCTGCACCTGCGATCGCAGCATTGGAAACGCATGTGCGCCAGCATCTTCCTGCCACCCATGTTCCGGTAAAATGGCTGTTCGTCAGGGACTTGCCGCGCACGGCCTCGCTCAAGACCGATCGCCGCGCGCTGCAGGCGCTGTTTGCGAATATGTCGCCGGAAACGCAGAATGAGACAGAGAATATCACATAAACGAGGGCGTCTCATTTTTTGTTGACAGCTTCCCGGCGTTAGTGAACAACCATGTTCAATAACGAAGGAGAGGAACCATGGCTCTGATCGAGTCCCATAAGCCGAGGGTAGCCAAGACCGAGTCCAACAAGGCGAAGATCGCCAAGCGCGTGGTCGAGGTACTGGAATTTTTCGACGAGGATCATCCGCAGGCGACGGTGATGGACATTGTCCGTCGCTTCGACCGCCCGCAGTCGAGCACGTCCGAATTGCTGTCTAGCCTGGTCGACCTGGGCCTGCTCCACAAGGATCCGGGTTCGCGCGCCTATTCGCCGACCCCGCGCGCCGCGATGCTGGGTGCCGCGATCCAGCCGCGCATGGTGCGCGATGGCGTCCTCAACGGCCTGATCGATCGCCTGTCGGCCCAGACCGGCCTTGGCATTGCCGTGTTCGGCATGGTCGGCCTCAACATCCAGATCGTTCACTGGCGCGCCGGTAAGAAGGCGCTGCGCACCTCGGCCAATAACGGGCTGGCCGGTGGCCGCCAGGAACGGCTGACCGACTCCGCCGCCGGTCTGCTGATGCTGTCGACCGTGCAGCAGCCGCGCCGCGACGGCCTGATCCGTCGCCTCAATGCCGAAGCGCCGCAGGAGCGCAAGTTTGTCTTCGCCGACGTCGCCGGCCAGGTGCAGCGCTGCCGTGACGAAGGGCATATCAGCGGTTTTGCCGGCTTTGGCTCGATCGCCGACGTCACCGCCATGCTGCTGCCCCACATGCCCGACGGCCAGCCGCTGGCGATCGGCTTCGTCTATGAACCCTCCGACCAGATCGACGCCGCCGGCCTGCAGCGCACGCTCAGCGAAGCGGTCCGCCGCTCGGTCGAGGAACAGTCGCCGGCCGCCTCCGTCCAGCCGATCTTCGAATCCGCCAGCTGGCAGGGCGCGCTGGAGGTGAAGCATGGCTGATGTGAAGGACAAGGACGTCGCCGACGCCCAGGCCGCGCGCAAATATTGGTCGGCCGAAGGCTATACCGAAGGCGGCGTCATCCGCGAGGTCGACTATAGCACCCAGTCGGGCGGGCTCGACCCGTCGCTGGCCGGCATCAAGATCGTCGATACCGACACCCATATCACCGAGGCGCCCGACCTCTTCACTTCGCGCGCGCCGGCCAAGTACAAGGCCAAGGTGCCCTATGTGAAGCAGGACGCCGACGGCGTCGAACGCTGGTATGTGGGCGACCGCAATTTCGGATCGATGGGCGGCAACGTCATCCGCGCCGACAACAACAAGCTGCTCGGCCGTCTTGCCTTCCCCAAGCTGGCGCAGGCGCATCCGGGTGGCCATCTGATCAAGGAACGGCTGCAGGCGATGGACGATATGGGCATCTATGCCCAGATCGGCTTCCAGAATTCGGGCGTGACCCAGGCCGGATCGCTGATGTCGCTGGGCGATCCCGATCTCGCGGTCGCGATCATCCAGATGTATAATGACGCATCGGCCGAATATCAGCAGGTGTCGGGCGAACGCATCTTCAACATGGCCCATCTGCCCTTCTGGGACCAGAAGGCGATGGAGGCCGAAGCGCGGCGCTGCGTCGACATGGGCCTGCGCGGCTTCGTGCTGCCCGATACGCCCGAGCGCGTCGGCGTGCCCAGCTTCCTGCATGATTATTGGACCCCCTTCCTGGAAATGTGCGAGGCCGAAGGCCTGCCGCTCAATTTCCACCTCAATGCGGCGATCGACCCCAATACGCTGACCTGGGACGGCTTCGGCTTTGAACAGACGCTGTCGGTGGTCGCGACCATGTTCTCGATCGGCAATGCCGCGACGCTGGGCAACTGGATGGTATCGGGCCGGCTCGACCGTCATCCCAAGCTGAAGATCGGCCTGATCGAGAGCGGCGCAGGCTGGGTGCCCTTCGCGATCGAGGCGCTGGAGCATCAGTTCGACGAAATGCTGCCGAGCAAGGTCGGCCTGCTCAACAAGCGGCCTTGGGAATATTTCCGCGACCATTTCTGGGTCACCTTCTGGTTCGAGAAGGTCGCGCCCAAGCTGCTGCTGGAAACGATCGGCGTCGACAAGGTCATGTTCGAAACCGACTTCCCGCACCCGACCTCGCTCTATCCGGGCGTGCAGGCGCATCTGACCGATGTGCTGGGCGGCTACGACTTCGCAGTGAAGAAGAAGGTGCTGCAGGACAATGCGGTGAACCTCTACAAGCTGCCCTTCTGAGGGGCGCAATCAGGATGAAAACGGAAAGGGGCGCTCCTGCCGGGAGCGCCCCTTTCCATTGGAGGGCGGTCGTCGAAGACAGTCATTGGTGAAAATGGAGACGCGAAAGCGCTCCGCCGCCAGACAGATGATCGGCGGCGAAGGGCCATGATCGCGGCAATGTCGGTCAGTCCAGCGGCTTTGGTGCGCCAGTCCCCATGTAGCGGGACAGGTTATAGTGCAGGCTGGCTACCGCCCGCTCCATATAGGGGTTGGGCTGGGTGCCGCGGAAGCCGACATTCTTCATGCCCTGCTGCACCGCCTGCATATTGGTGAAATCCTGTTGCAGCACCGGCGGCCATTGCTCCGCGCTGGTATATTCCCATTCGGTCGCGGGGGTTTCCGCGTCCGGGAAGAGTTCATAAACCGCCGCCTCGAAAATGCACTTGTCCGGATCCGCGCCATAGGGGCGGGCGGAGTAGCAGAGCATGTTGTTGACGGCATGGCCGATCTGGAAATTGGGGAAGATCTGCCAGGCGGTGCCGCTCTTGGCGGTATGGGCGGGTTCGACCACCGGCCAGAAGACACCGCGCCGTTCATCGTCGGCGCGGGCGGTGGCGAGCCAGTGCTGTAGCACCTGCGGCGCGGGGGTGCCCTCGGGCAGTTCGTCCTTCAAGCGTTGGGCGGCGGCGACCAAAGTCATGGTGGTGTTGGTATTGGCATTTTCCCAGGTGAAAAGCTGCATTTCCGCGGTCGACAGGCGCGGGTCTTCGCCTGAACCGATGCGCAGCTTGGCCTGGTTCTCGTCCATATTCTTGGGCGCTTCATAGCCGA
This sequence comes from Sphingobium sp. MP9-4, assembly GCF_005281675.1. Lineage (NCBI taxonomy): Bacteria > Pseudomonadati > Pseudomonadota > Alphaproteobacteria > Sphingomonadales > Sphingobiaceae > Sphingobium > Sphingobium sp. MP9-4. The sequence continues at coordinate 48,187 of NZ_LUFI01000082.1, forward strand.
TATTGGTGTGCAGCCCATGTTTGCGCGCCCAGCCGCGAAATTCGCCGAAGGCGTTGAATTCGGGATGGGTTGTCTGGACATGATAGGTCTCGCTGAACGCCTCCATCGCGACCTTCCAGTTGCAGTCGAAGATGATCCATTTGCGCCAGCGATAGCGCATATTCTGGAGGCCGAAGGGATCGAGCATGTCGGGCACCACGCCCAGATATTCAGCGAGCGGGCCGCAATCGGGATCGAGATTGATCCAGGCCCAGCCGCCCCATGTGTCGACGCTGACCTTGCCAAGCGCGGTGCGCTGCGCCGTCAGCTTGCCCTGCCAGTCATCGGCATGGTTGGCGAAGGTGCATTGGCCCTGGCGGTCGAAGGTCCAGCCATGAAAGCCGCAGATGATCGACTTGCGGTTGCCGCGCGCGTTGCGCTGGCCTGCGGGCGTGTCGATCAGGCGGCGGCCGCGATGCGGGCAGACATTATGATAGGCGCTCAGCTCATCCGGCCCGGTGCGCATGATGATGACCGAGTCTTCGAGAATGTCATAGGTGACGAAATCGCCAACCTCGGGAATATCCTCCAGCCGGGCCGCCTGCAGCCAGACCTTGCGCCACAGCCGGTCCTGCTCGGCGCGGGCATAGTCCTTCGACACATAGGCTTCGACCGGGACGACGACCGGCTCGATCAGATCCTCGCCGGGCGTGCCGATGCTGCTGATCTCGTTCATGGCCTATTCCTTCTCCATTTCACCCTTTTGCCATGCCCGCGTCACCCGGACTTGACGATTTCAGACAGTCGGACTCAGCGCCCGGTCCATTGCGGCGTGCGTTTTTCGGCAAAGGCGCGCGGTCCTTCCTGCGCGTCCTCGCTATGATAAGTATATTCGGAGGCGGCGCGGGCAGCCTGTAGCGCGGCGGCGCGGCCCATCTCGGTCGCCAGCATCACCGTGTCGCGCCCGGCCTTCACCGACAAGGGCGCACCCTCCAAAATCTCCGCGGCCAGATCGAGCGCCGCCTGCATCAGCGCTTCCGGCTCGGCCAAGCGATTGACCAGGCCGATCTCGTAGGCTCGGCTCGCGGTGATCGGTTTGCCGGTCAGGATGATCTCCATCATGATCCGCTGCGGGATCATGTGGATGAGCGGCGCGGCCCAGGGCGAGCTGCGCCCGACCTTCACCTCGGTAATGGCGAAGCGCGCGGCCGTGCTGGCAACGCACAGGTCGCAGGCCTGGGCGATCATCCAGCCGCCGGCAAAAGCCACACCATTCACCGCCGCGATCGTCGGCTTGCTGAGTTCTATACTGTCATAGGGCAGCGGGAACATGGCGCGCGGCGGCACGGTCATGCCGGTGTCGACCATTTCCTTGAGGTCGCCGCCCGCGCAGAAGGCCTTGTCGCCCGCGCCGGTCAGGATGGCGACGCGCAGCGCCGGATCATGTTCGAACCGGTCCCAGGCGGCGCGCAGCCCTTCGCGCACGTCGCGGCTCAGGGCATTGCGCTGGTCGGGGCGGTTGATGGTGAGGATGGCGATGCCGTCGGGCCGCGCCTCGAACAGGACAGGATCGGTTGAAGCGTCGGGCATCAATACCCCCTCTGCTGGATGATATGGGCCGACCGCTCCAGCTCCTCGCGGAAGATGGGGTCGGCGATGGCGATCAGGCGGCGAGTGCGTTCGGCCAGCGTCTGCCCTTTCAGTTCCGCCGCGCCATATTCGGTGACGATGATGTCGATATCGCTGCGTGCGGTGGTGACGGGGCCGGACAAGGCTGGCACGATCTTGCTCAAACTGCCGCCCTTGGCCGAGGCGGACAAAGCGATGATCGAGCAGCCGCCGGGCGAGCGGGCGCCGGCGCGGACGAAATCGACCTGGCCGCCGGTGCCGCCCAGATAGGCCGCGCCCGACTGTTCGGCATTGACTTGGCCGGTCAGGTCCACCTCCAGTGCGCTGTTGATGGTGACGAGGCGGGATAAGCGCCCCAGCACGGCGGCATCATGGGTGTAGCTGGTCGCGCACATGCGGATGGCCGGGTTGTTATGCGCCCAGTCATAGAGGCGGCGGGTGCCGATCAGCGCGCCGTTGATCGAGACGCCGGTGTCGATTTCCTTGCGGGCGTTGGTCAGCACGCCGGCCTCCGCCAGGTCCACCAGCCCGTCGCCCAGCATGCCCGAATGGACGCCCAGGTCGCGCCGGTCGCCCAGCAGTCGCAATATCGCGTCGGGCACCGCGCCGACCCCGGTCTGGATCACCGATCCGTCGCCGATATAGGCGGCGCAGTGGCGGGCGATCGCCTCGTCGGTCTCGCTGATTGTCGCGGGCGCCACCTCGACCGGCGGGCGCGACACGGGGATGGCGACGTCGATCGCCGAGGCCGGGATCAGCTCGCCCGGCACATAGGGCACGGCTTCGTTGATCTCCGCGATCACCACCCGCGCCTTGTCCACGGCGGCGCGGACATAGTCGCCGATCAGGCCGCAGCTATGGTGGCCGTTGGCGTCGGCCGGGCTGAGCTGGATCATCGCCACGTCGCAGCCGATGATGCCGGCCGTGATCATCGGCGCGACCTGGCTGACATGGACGGGGATGACCTGCAGCTTGCCGGCTTTCGTCATCGATCGCAGCGCGCCGATCGCGCCCATGGAGGAAAGGCGGAAACTGTCGGCGCTTTCGGGGGTGAAGAGCCCCGAGAAGCTGGTGGCGATGAAGGCGGACAGGTCGCCGATCCGCGCACCCTGCTCGATCAGCGCGCTGACCAGGCTGACCGGCTCGCCACAGGCCTGGCCAAAGACGATGCGGTCGCCGCGCCGCAGATAGGGGGTGAGGTCGATCACGACGCCCCCGCCTGGCGCAGCAACTGCTCGGCGCGGCTGAGATAGGGCCGGTCGAGCATCCCGCCCTTGTAGCCGATCGCGCCGACGCCGGGATTGGCGGCGAAGATGTCGACGATCGCCTGGGCTTCGGCGATCTCCTCTTCGGTCGGGGTGAAGGCCGCGTTGATGACATCGACCTGCGCCGGGTGGATCGCCAGCATGCCGCGATAGCCGTCGCGCCGCACCTTTTCGGCGCGTGCCTTCAGCCCGTCGAAGTCGCGGAAATCGCCCTGGATCGTCTCGATCGCGGTGACGCCGGCGGTGGCGGCGCCCAGCAGGCACATGGAGCGCGCCAGTTCATAGGTGAAGCCATAGCTGCCATCGGCATTGCGGTTGGAACTCGCACCGATCGAGTCGGCCAGATCCTCCGCGCCCCAGGTCAGCGCCACCACGCGCGGCGCGCCCTTGTAATCGCCGGTATGGAACATGGCTTCGGCCGTTTCGGTGACCAGCACGATCAGCGGGGTCGATCCCCGTTCGATGCCATGCGCCGCCTCGAACGCGGTCAGATAATGGTCGAGCAATTCGACATCCTGCCGGCCATAGACTTTGGGCAGCATGATGCCGCCCGGCCGCGCCGGCATGATCGCGGCGAGATCGTCGAGCGTATAGGGGCCGTCGAGCGGATTGACCCGGACCCACAGCCGCTCGCGCCCTTCCGGCCTGGCGGCGAGGAAATCATGCACCATCTGGCGGGCGAGCGGCTTGTTCTCGGTCGCGACCGCATCCTCCAGGTCGAACAGCGCGATGTCGGCGGCGCTGTCCGCTGCCTTGGCCATCTTCTTCTCGCTGTCGCCCGGCGCGAACAGCCAGGAGCGCATCTTGATCGGCAGCGTCATCGTTTTCGCCTCAATAGGATTTGGGCAATTCCAGCACCTTTTCGGCGATGAAATTGAGGATCATGTGGGGGCTGACCGGGGCCGTGCGCGGGATCAGCACTTCGCGCAGCAGCCGTTCGACATGATATTCCTGGGCATATCCCATGCCGCCCAGCGTCAGCATCGCGGTATGGCAGGCCTCGAACGCGGATTCGGCGGCGAGATATTTGCCGCTGTTCGCCTCCACGCCGCATTCCTCGCCCTTGTCGAACAGGGTGGCGGCCTTCATCACCATCAGGTTCGCCGCCTCCAGCTGCATCCAGCATTTGGCGAGCGGATGCTGGATCCCCTGATTCATTCCGATCGGCCGGTCGAAGACGATGCGTTCGCGGGCATAGCGGGCGGCGCGCTGGATCGCGTTGCGACCGATGCCGATCGCTTCGGCGCCCAGCAGGATGCGCTCCGGGTTCAGCCCCTTGAGGATGATCCTGAAGCCCTGACCTTCCTCGCCGATCCGATCCTCCTCGGGGATGAAGAGGTCGTTGATGAACAGCATGTTGGAGCCGACCGCGTGGCGGCCCATCTTGGGGATCAGCTGATGCTCGATCCTGTCACGATCGAGTTTGGTGAAGAAGAGCGACAGGCCCTGCGTCTTGTTCTTCACTTCATCGAGCGGGGTGGTGCGGGCGAGCAGCATCATCCGGTCGGCGACATGGGCGTTGGTGATCCAGATCTTCTCGCCATTGACGCGATAGCCGCGCTCGACCCGTTCGGCTCTGGTCTTGAGCTTGGTGGTGTCGAGCCCGGTATTGGGCTCGGTCACGGCAAAGCACATCTTCTCCGCGCCCGAGATGATCGGCGGGATCATCCGCTGCTGCTGCTCGGCCGTGCCGAACAGGGCGATCGGCTCCAGGCTGAAGACCGGGCCGTGGATGCTGGACGCCGCCGTCATGCCGCCGCCCGCTTCCGCCACCGCCTGCACCATGATCGCGGCCTCGGTGATGCCCAGGCCCGCGCCGCCGCTGGCTTCGGGCATGGCGATGCCCAGCCAGCCGGCGTCGGCCATCGCCCGGTGGAAATCGAACGGGAAGACGGCATCCCTGTCCCGTTCCAGCCAATAATCGTCGGGGAACTGGGCACAGAGCTGGAACACCGCGTCGCGGATGTTCCTCTGGTCTTCGGTCAGGGCAAAATCCACGTCTCTGGGGGCCTTCTGCTGGCGTCTGGATGATCGCCTGCGGGTATCATCCGGCCTCCCGCGCGCACAATCGGGCGGCCCCACATATCGGTGGGGCGAAGGGGTTGCGCGTGGATTTCGCCGCGCCCTTGGCCTAGCCCCAAGGCAGTTATGGGGAGAGGATGATGGACGCGACGCACATGCCGAAAGGGCCGCTGGCCGGGATCCGCGTGGTGGACCTGACGGCGATGGTATTCGGCCCCTATGCGACCCAGATCATGGCCGACATGGGCGCCGACGTGATCAAGATCGAACCGCCGGCGGGCGATGCCACGCGCTACATCAATGCCGGGCCGACGCCCGAGCTGGGCGGCGTCTTCACCAACGTCAATCGCGGCAAGCGCAGCCTGGTGCTGGACCTGCGGCAGGAGGCGGACAAGGCGACGCTGCGCGCGCTGATCGCCACCGCCGATGTCTTCATCCATTCGATGCGCGGCAAGGCGATCGCCAAGCTGGGCTTCGACTATCAGGCGGTGAAGGCGATCAAGCCCGACATCGTCTACACCAATTGCTATGGCTATAGCCGACGCGGGCCGAACGGCGACAAGCCCGCCTATGACGACACGATCCAGGCCGAATGCGGCATCCCGCATCTGCAACAGCTGATGACCGGCAAGCCCGATTTCATGGCAACGATCATCGCCGACAAGGTGGCGGGCCTCACTGGCCTTTATGCGACGATGATGGCGCTGTTCCACCGTGAACGCACCGGCGAGGGGCAGGAGGTGGAAGTCTCCATGTTCGAGACCATGGCGTCCTTCATGCTCACCGAACATGCGAGCGGCATGCTGTTCGAGCCGCCGCTAGGGCCGGCCCATTATCACCGCGTCGTCGCCCGCAACCGCAAGCCCTATGCGACCAAGGACGGCCATGTCGCCGCGCTGGTCTATAATGACAAGCATTGGAACGCCTTCGTCGCGGCGGTGAACCCGCCCTGGGCGACCGAGGAGTTCGACACGCTGGCCAAGCGCGCAAAGCAGATCGACCGGGTCTATGGCCTGCTCGGCGAAACCTTCGCCGAGCGGACGACGCAGGAATGGCTTGAGTTGTTGGAGGCGCTGCATATCCCCGCCGCGCCGCTGCGCACCACGGACGAACTGTTCGACAATGCGCATCTCAACGCGATCGGCTTTTTCGAGACGGTGGAGACGCCGCAAGGGCCGGTGCGCTTCCCCGGCGTGCCGACCTGGTTCTCGCAGACTCCCGGTCGGGTCGCGGGCGGCGCGCCGGAACTGGGCGCGCATAGTCGCGAAGTGCTGGACGAACTGGGCGCAGCCGTCCATCGGTAGGGCGATGGGTTGGGGCGCTGCCTTGGCGCTCCCCGGCCCGCCCTATACCACTTTATCCAAGCAAGAAATCTGGGTGAGGCATGGCATGGTTGAGGCTGCTGAAATGACGCGCGCGGGCTTCCCGCTGGAAATCAGCGATCCCGAGCGCATTCCCACGGCACGCTATTATGACGCGGATTTCTATCGCCGCGAATGCGAGGAATTGTGGCCCCATGTCTGGCAGATGGCCTGCCGCGTGGAGCAGGTGCCCGAGGTCGGCGACTGGATCGAATATAGCAATCTGGGCAAGTCCGTCATCATCGTGCGGACCAAGGACGGGATCAGCGCCTTTCATAATGCCTGCCGCCATCGCGGCGTGCCGCTGACCGAGGGCAGCCATGGCAATTGCAAGGGCAAGGGCTTCATCTGCCCCTTCCATGGCTGGCGCTGGAATATCGAGGGCAAGAATACCTTCGTCTATGGCCGGCACATGTTCTCCGAGCATCAGCTGGACGAGCAGGATCTGGCCCTGCGCCCGTGCCGCACCGAGATCGAGATGGGCTGCGTCTTCATCAATTTCGACGATGACGCGCCCTCGCTGCGCGAACAGCTCGGCCCGCTCGCGGTGGGGCTCGACGCCTATAATGCCGACAAGATGCGCGCCGAATGGTGTTTCGGCACGGTGCTGCCGGCCAATTGGAAGGTCGCGATGGAAGCCTTCATGGAAGGCTATCATGTCATGCGCACCCATCCGCAGCTGCAGCAGAAGGTGCCGATCCTCTACAACATGATGTACGGCATGGACACCGGCGGGATTGGCGTGCCGATCAATCCCAACCGGTCGATGAAGGAAAATATCGTCGACCAGGTCGACCATATGCAGCTGCTGAGCGAGGGCATGGCCGGCATGTGCCATGCCAAGGATGTCGCGGTCGCCCGCACGCTGATCGACGTCGAACTGCCCGAAGACCCGCAACAGGCGATCATGCACTGGTTCGGCATGGTCAATCATTGCGTGACCCAGGCCGGGCAGGCACGCGGCGAACCCACGCCCGATCTCAACAAGCTGGCGGTGGAAACCCCGGTCAAGTCGGTGGAGTTCATCTTCCCCAACTATTTCCTGCTGCCCTTCCTCTCCAGCATGGCGGCCTATCGCATCCGCCCGCTCGGCCCGGAAAGCTGCATGTTCGAGCTATGGTCGCTGACCCATTTCGCCGAGGGGCAAGAGCCGCCGGTGGTGATGGAGCCGGTAATGCTGCCCTATGACAGCGATCAGTTCCCGATGATCCCGCGTCAGGATTATTCCAACATCCCGCTGCAGCAGAAGGGGCTGCATGCCGAGGGTTTCGACTTCATGCGCCTGTCCAAGGTGATCGAGGGGCTGATCAGCAATTATCAGCGGATCATCGACGGCTATATCCGGCATGAACCCATGGACAAGCTGAGCGCCGCGACGCAGAAGCTGGCCGGCAATTTCGACGGGCCGGTGCTCGACCTGGGCTTCTGAGCCGGCGGGAGGCGGGGTCATGAAATTCGCCTTCGGCATGCCGCGGCTGATCGAGCTGAAGGCGACGATGCAGCCCTGGGAATTGTCGGTCACTGGGGCGGACCAGACGCGGCTGGCCAGGCTGGCCGATGAACTCGGCTATGACATGATCAGCGTGCCGGAACATTTCCTGATCCCGCGCGCCCATGTCGACCTGTCGGGGCCGCATCATTTCCATGCCTATGCGGCGATGGGCTATTATGCTGGCGCGACCAGCCGCATCCGCATCAACAGCTCGATCGCGATCCTGCCGCTGCAGCATCCCGCGATCACCGCCAAGGCGCTGTCGACGATCGATTGGCTGTCGGGCGGTCGGGCGATGGTGACCTTTGGCGCGGGCTGGTTGGAGCAGGAGTTCGACTTGCTCGGCGTCCCCTTCCACCAGCGCGGGCGAATGCGCGACGAATATCTGGCTGCGATCGTCGAGCTGTGGACCAGCGATGATCCGCAATTCGAGGGCGAGTTCGTCTCTTTCCACGATGTCGCCTTTGCCCCGCGCCCGGTGCAGCAACCGCATCTGCCGATCTGGATGGGCGGGGAGGCCGACGCCGTGCTCAGGCGCGCCGCCCGTCATGCCAGCGGCTGGTGGCCCTATCTGACGAAACCCGAGGATATCCCGGCCAAGATCGACTTCATCAAGTCGCAGCCCGGCTATGACGGCCGGCCGTTCGACGTGATGTACGGCTTTGCCACCAGCCGGGTCGGCGAGGGGCATGCCGTGGTCGATGATCCGCGCGCCCGGCCGGGTATGACCGCACCGGAGATCATCGACCGGCTCGGCTGGTTCGCGACGCTGGGCGTCACCATGAGTTCGGTGCCGATCCCGGCGGTGCGCAGCATCAGCGAATATGAGGATTATGCCCGCTGGGTGATCGAGGAGATCAAGCCCAAGCTGGGCTAGAGCCTGATCGTCTGAGGTGAAAGCGCACCGCGCTTTCACCGATGGCGTGAATCAGGCTCTCTCAAGGATTCTAACCCCAGAGCGCATCGGCCGCGGCGAGCGCCTGGCCGCCACGCCCGCCCAGTTCGCCGATCAGCGCCTTGAGCCGATAGGTCCACAGGTGTAGCGGATGTTCCAGCGTCATGCCCATGGCGCCGAGGAACTGGTGGAAATCATAGACGCTGGTCCGCGCCGATTCCTGCACGTGCAGCGCCGCCAGCGCTGCGTCGCCGGCATCGAGCGTGGCCGCCGCCTTCATCGCCAGCCAGTAGAGGCCGTTGGCGCGCACCTGCGCCTCGGCCAGGCGATGGCGCAGCGCCTGGAAGGTGGCGAGCGGGCGGCCGAACTGCTGGCGATCGGTGACATAGGTGCTTGTGCTGTCGAGCGCGGCAGCGAGCAGGCCCGCCGCCTCCGCCGCCAGCGCCACGCGCCAGCGGGTACGGACATCGTCGGCCGACACGGCATGATCGGTAAGATCGTCCGGCTGGGCGATCAGGCTGCCCATCGGATAGGCGTAGAGGGCTTCGGGTTCGGCCCGGACATGGTCGGGGCCGGCGATGAAGCTGCGCACCCGGTCCGGTCCGACCAGCAGCACCGTCGCGCCGGGGGCGAGGAAGCGGACCGGACGATGCGCCTTCCCCTCCTCCATCAGGCAGAGCGGGCGCGACGTCGCGTCGCCCAGCAGCGGACGGATGAGGGCGCTGGCCGCTGCCTCCATCGTCTGGGGCAGGCGTGCCAGCCGCTCGACCACCAAGGCGGCGCTGATCGCGCCCAGATCGGGATCGAAACCGATGTCGAGGAAGCCGCCTTCGGCGAGGTCGCGGTCCAGCGCCTCGCTGCTGAGGGCAAAGCCCGCCTCATGCAGCGTCGCGCCGGCATAGGGCCGGGTCAACGTGTCGATCGCGTCGAGGATTGCGATCTGGTCGTCGGTAAGGGACAGGTCCATCAGCGCGGCTCCCGCGGCAGTTTGAGCACATCACTGGCGATGATGTTGAGCTGGATCTCCGCCGCGCCGGCGGCGATGCCCGCGACGATCCCGCGCTGATGATGCATTTTGAGATAGGGGTGGGCGTCGGCCAGTGCCTGCGGCAGATATTCGACGATGAATTCGCATACCCGCCGTTCGGCCATCACCGTGGCGAAACGGGCGGAGCTGGATTCGGCGCCGATCACCTCGCCCCGGCAGCGGCGGTCGACGATCGCATAGCTGGCCATCCGTGCCGCTTCGCACAGGGCGGCGGCATGGGCGGCCTCGATCCGCACCGCCTCGCCGGCAAATTCGCCCTGCGTCTGGAGCAGCGCCACCGCCCGGTCGAGCGCGGCGCGGGCGAGGGCATAGCGGGGAATGCCGAGCCGCTCATTGGTGAGCGAATAGCCGATGATTTCCCAGGCCTGGCCTTCCGCACCCAGCCGCGCCTCAACCGGCACGACGACATCGTCGAAGAAGACTTCGTGAATATCGCCTTCGCCGATCAGCGAGGGGATTTGCCGCACGGTGATGCCGGGCGTGTCCATCGGCACCAGCAGGATGGAAATGCCCTGCTTGCGATCGTCGCTGGTGCGGCAGACCAGGAAGCAGGTGTCGGCAAGGCCCGCATAGCTGGTCCAGATCTTCTGCCCCGACACGCGATAGACATCGCCGTCGCGGGTCGCGCGGGTGCGCAGCGAGGCGAGGTCGGAGCCGGATCCGGGTTCGGAAAAGCCCTGGCACCACAGCGCCCGGCCGCCGGTGATGGCGGGCAGATAGCGCGCCTTCTGCGCGTCCGAGCCGTAGCGGATCAATGTCGGCCCGACCCAGTTGACGTTCATATATTGGCCGCCGCGCGGTTCGCCCGCGATCCACATTTCCTCGGCCAATATGGTCTGATGCCAGGGGTCGAGGCCCTGGCCGCCAATCTCCCTGGTCCAGTGCGGGGTCAGCAGGCCTTCGTCGGCCAGGCGCCCGCAAAAGGTGCGGGCATAGTCAGTCAGCGCCGGGGAGGCCGGGCCATGTTGCGAGAAACGTTCCCAATCCTGCGGCAGCGTCGCGGCGAGAAAGTCGCGCAACCGCTGGCGAAAAGCCTCTTCTTCCTGCGTCCATTCAAAATCCATTGGTCCACGCATCCCCTGCCGAACAGGGATGCGATACTGAAGAGCAGCGCGCCGCAACAGGGCGGCGGGCAAGAGAACGCCCCGGTGATGGGCGTGGGCCGGGCCTTGCCGCGCTCCACCGGCTTGGGCAGCTTTCGGGCATGAGCGAGCGCGATTTCAAAATGGCAGCCTCCCTGGATGAGGTGCCGCTGGGCAAGACCAAAAGCGTGACCATCGACGGACGGACTATCCTGTTGTGCAACAGCGACGGGCAGATTCATGCCATCGCCGCGCTCTGTTCCCATGCCGACGAACCGCTCGCCTGCGGTCGTATTCGCCTGGGCTGGATCGCCTGCCCGGCGCATGGCGCCCGGTTCGACCTGGAGACCGGCGCGCCGCTGACCGGCCCGGCGAGCGAACCGATCGCCACCTATCCGGTCCGCATCGTCGACGACATGATCGAGGTGGCGATCTAGCCCTGTTCCCTTTTCGTCATCCTGACGGAGGTCAGGATCCATTTGGCACTACGGTTGAGAGCGAGCGCTGAATGGATCCCGGATCAAGTCCGGGATGACGGAGGAGGTGGTTGCGTCGTTGCGTGTCCGATCGAAGGAAGGGCTTACCAGCCATCGCCTTGGGGATATCGCCGGCCGCCATCTTGCGGGGGGCGGCGCAATTGGGCCTAGCGTCGGGGATGAGAGGAACCGGAACGGGATGGAGGGGCAGGCTTTGACCGATGCGCTCGACAGGCTGCGGCAGGAAGTGCGCCAGTGGCTGGCCGACAATGCGCCGCACGGCTGGCGCGAGCGCAGCAGCAGCGAGGCCGCCTTCCTGCAGATCCAGCGCGACTGGTTCGCCAAGCTGGTCGAGGGCGGCTATGCCGTGCCGCACTGGCCGGCCCAATGGCCGGGCGGCGGCCGCTCGCTTGCCGAACAGAAGATCCTCTATGAGGAACTGGCGCGCGCCGATACACCGCGCCTGCTGCTGTCCTTCATGTCGACCTATCATGCCGCCTGCACCCTGTTTGAATGGGCGAGCGAGGCGCAGCAGGCGCTGCTGATCCCGCGCATCCTGGCGGGCGAAATCTGGTGCCAGGGCTTTTCCGAACCCAATGCCGGATCGGACCTTGCCAATGTTCGCACCCGCGCCGAGCGGGTCGGCGACCATTATGTGGTCAATGGGCAGAAGCTCTGGTCGACCATGGGCCAGTTCGCTGACAAATGCCTGTTGCTGGTGCGCACCAGCAATGACGGGCCGAAACAGGCCGGCCTCACCTATCTGCTGCTCGACCTCAAGGCACCGGGCGTCACCGCGCGGCCGATCCATCAGATACATGGCGACGAGGAATTTGCCGAGCTGTTCCTCGACAATGTCGAGATTCCCGTCGCGGACCGGCTGGGCGCGGAAGGCCAGGGCTGGGCCGTGGCGCAATCCACCCTCTCGTCCGAACGCGGCCTGACCCTCTTGGAACTGAGCGCCCGGCTGCGTGGCGCCTTGTGGCGGCTCGGCGACCTGATCCGCGCGCAGGGCCGGCAGGACGATCAGGGCATAGTCCGCGACTTCGGCCGGTTGAGCGCCAAGGTGGATGCGACCTGCGCCGTCGCCGACCAGTTCCTCGCCAACCGCATCGCCGGGATCGAGCGGGTCGGCGACGCGTCGATCGTCAAGCTGTCCTACTCCCGCACGCTGCGAGAGTTCACATCGCTCGGGATTCGGCTGGGCGGCATAGAGGCGCAATATCACAGCCCGATCACCTTTGGCGGCGGCATGGAGACCGGCAACTGGATGGCCGATTTCATGAACAGCTATGCCTGGACCATCGCCGGCGGCAGTGACGAGGTGCAACGCAACATCATCGCGGAACGACTGGTGGGCATGCCGCGCGAACCCAAGAGCTGGACGCTGAAGGAGGGCGCGGCATGACCATGACCCGCGCGGAAGTGCAGGATGCGGCCGACAAGGCGTTCGGCCAGAGCGAGCTTGCCCCGGATGCGGCGCAGAGCTGGGCGCTGATCGCCGAGATGGGCTGGCTGATGATGGGCGTGCCGGAGGATCTGGGCGGCCTTGGCCTCGGCCGCGAGGCGGCGGGCGTCATCCATCAGCGCATGGGCAAGGCGCTGGTGCCCGGCCCCGTGCTGGCGCAGATGCTGACGATCGAGGCGCTGGCGGCGGCCGATGATCTGCCCGAGCGCGACGCGCTGATCGCCGACGCCATGGCCGGCGAGGTGATGACCGCATCGCTGGCGGGTGGGCTGGACGGCGCCGACCGGCTGACCTGCGTGCCCGATGCCGATACCGCCAGCCATATTTTGCACGTCACCGACGATCGGGTGGCACTGGTGCCGGCCGAGCAGGTTGCCGTCACCTATCGCGCCGGATGGGACAAGAGCCGTCGCCTGTTCGATGTCGTCCTTGAAGGCACGGGCCTTACCTTGGCAGAGGGCGATGCCGCCCGCGCGCTGGCCGATCGGATCGAGGCGCTGCGCCTCTTCTGCCTGGCGGGCGACAGCCTGGGCGGCGCGGAGGCGGCGCTGGCGATGACCGTCGCCTATCTCGAAACGCGGCAGCAGTTCGATCGGCCGCTGGCGCTGTTCCAGGCGCTCAAGCATCGCGTCGCCGACATGCGGACGCAACTGACCGCCGCCGACGCCCTGTTCTGGAGCCGGGCGCAGCAGGCCGACGTCGATATCATCGCCCTGGGCGCGCTCAAGGCGCTGGCCTGCGCCGTCTATCGACTGGTCGCGGAAGAGGCGATCCAGCTCCATGGCGGCATTGGCCTCACCATGGAGCATCCCTGTCACCTGTTCCTGAAGCGCGCGATGCTGAATGGCGCGCTCGGCGGCGATGCGGATCATTGGGACGAACAAATGGGCAGGGCGGCGCTGGAGGCTGCAGCCTGAACCGGCAAAAAGGGAGAGGAAGCGATGCGTCGATCGATTGCAATGGGCATGACAGCCCTGTCAGCGCTACTGATGGCCGGCATGGCGGGGGCGCAGCAGGGCAGCGCACCTGCCGGGCCTGCAAGCGCCGCCGAAGACCCGCTCTTCACCCAGCCCTATATCGACATCGACGAATGGCGCGATGCGCCGGTGCGGCACCGCTATGTCCATGGCGGGTTCAAGGGGACGGAGACCCGTTTCTCCTTCTATTTCCCCGACAAGGCGCACTATCAGGGCCGCTTCTTCCAGCATATCACGCCGGTCCCGGATGACGAGAATCTGGCGCAGAAGCTGACCGATGGCGAGGAAAATTATATCGGCTTTTCGATCGCGTCGGGCGGCTATTATGTCGAGACCAATGGCGGCGGCCGCGACCAGGTGGGCATGCCGGGCAAGCCCAATGACTTCACCATCGCCGCCTATCGCGCCAATGCTGCATCGGCCCGCTATTCGCGCGTCGTCGCGCAGCAGATGTACGGCGGCAAGCGCCCCTATGGCTATGCCTTTGGCGGCAGCGGCGGCGGCTTCCGCACCGTCGGCTCGATCGAGAATACCACCGGCGTGTGGGACGGCGTCGTCCCCTATGTGCTGGGATCGCCGATGGCGCCGCCCAACATGTTCTCCGTGCGGATGCGCGCGATGCGGGTGCTCAATGACAAATTCCCGCAGATATTGGACGCGGTCGAGCCGGGCGGCTCGGGCGATCCTTATGCCGGGCTAACGCCGCAGCAGGCGTCGGTGTTGCGCGAGGTGACGGCGATGGGTTTCCCGACGCCCAGCTGGTTCGGCTGGAAGACGATGGGCATCCACGGCTTTGCCGCCCTCTATGGCGGGATGGTGATGGCCGATGCCGGCTATTTCACCGATTTCTGGACCAAGCCGGGCTATCTCGGCCATGATGATCCCAAGAGTTTCGAGGGCTATCGGCTGCAGCATGATGCGACCATCGCTGCACCGATCAGCGCGGCGCAGGCGGCGGACCTGAAGCTCGACACCCGCATCACCGACGGCGCGGCCAATGTCGACAATGCCTTTGCCGCGCTACAGGGTCGGGCGGCACAGCGTATCGTCGCCTTCCGCCTGTCGAGCCCGCCACCCGCCACCTATTTCGTCGGCGGCGACCTGATCGTCGGGTCGGGCGCGGCGCAGGGCAAGCGGCTGACGATCAACCGCATCGCTGGCGATGTCGTGATTCTGGGCGTGGTGGACGATGCCGTGGTCGACCTGCTGAAGGCTGGCGACAAGGTGCGGGTCGACAACAGCAATTTCCTCGCTGCCGAAACCTATCACTGGCATCAGGTGCCGCCGGCCGACGCCGGCTATCCGGTCTGGGATCAGTTTCGCGGGGCCGATGGCAAGCCGCTCTATCCCCAGCGACCCTTCTTGCTCGGCCCGCTTTTCACTGCGGCGACCACCGGCAAGCCGTTGGGCCAGCCACCGATGACCGGGCAGTTCCGGGGCAAGATGATCCTGGTCGAAAATCTGTGGGATCGCGAAGCCATGCCTTGGCAGGGCGACTGGTATCGCCAGCGGGTGATCGCTGCGCAGGGCGCGAGCGCCGACCAGAATTTCCGCATCTGGTTCACCGATCATGCGCTGCACGGCGACAGCAGCCATCAGGAAGACCCGACCCGCACGGTCAGCTATCTGGGCATGCTGGAACAGGCGCTGCGCGACCTGTCCGCCTGGGTGGAAAAGGGCGTCGCCCCGCCCGCCAACACTGCCTATCGCATCGATAATGGCCAGGTGATCGTGCCGGCCGATGCGGCGGTGCGCGGCGGGATCCAGCCGGTCGCCAGCGTCACCGCCAATGGCGGCGCGAAAGCCGTCGTGAAGCCGGGCGCTGCCGTGACTTTCCGCGCGACCATCAGCGTACCGCCGGGCACCGGTCGGATCGTGTCGGCGGAATGGGATTTTGACGGCAGCGGCGCCTTTGCCGAAAAGGCGAAGCTGCCCGCCGGATCGGGCAACGGCCTGACCCTGACCACGCGCCACAGCTTCGCCGCGCCCGGCACCTATTTCCCCGCGCTGCGCATCGCGTCGGAGCGCAAGGGCGACGCCGCCACACCCTATGCCCGCATCCAGAATCTGGGCCGGGTGCGGGTCGTCGTCCAATAGCGGCAGAGGCGGCGCCGCATCATGTGGCGCCCCTGTCCCGTCAGTTCGACACGTCAGGGCATTGGCCCGGACGCTTTTCTTCCTTGCCGGCCTTGAACCAGCGGGTCGATTGGGCATCGACGGCCTCGTCATAATAGCAGACCTCGGCCGTGCCGCTGGCCGGATCAACCAGGGTCAGCCATTGGTGCGGGCCGCAATTATGGGTCTCGCACGACCAGGCCGCGACCTTGCCGTCGACGGTCGCGATCGGCGAAGCGGGGCCGCCCTCTTCCAGCACCCATTTGCGCACCGCCTTGTCCGCGACCGCCGCCTTCACCGCCGCGACCACGGCGGGATCGTCATTCCAGCTATGGGCGCCGACCTTGTCGAAGGGATATTTGCCGACATAATGGCTGAAGGCGTCCCCTGTGGAAGCGGCGGCATTGGTCGCGTTGGCGGCGTTCGCCATGGCATTTTCGACCGCGTTGACCGCATTGTCGGCGGCATTGTCGGCCGGGCTGCTCTTCTGACCGCTGCAGGCGGCCAGCCCGGCAGACAGGAGGACGGGCAGGGTCAGGACGGTCCAGAGGCGGTGGCGGGTCATCGGCGGTCCTTTGCGCGGTAGGGATGACCCCATGGTGGGGCGGGACGCGGCAGCGAGCAAGCGCGATTGCGCCACGGGCGCGGAAATTGGCGGCTGATCCGTCTGTAGGGGCAGATGATCTTCGATTGCGAAAGGCCCCTGCCCGATGCGTTCCCCCCCTGCCCTGATCCTGCTCGCCAGCCTGGCCGCCGCGCCCGCCACCGCCCAGACCGCGGCACCCGCCGACGGCCCGTTGAAGGTGGAAAATTACTACCGCGTCAAATGGGGCGGGATGGGCCAGTTCCTGACCACCTATCACAAGCAGCATGAAGCGTTGCTGCGCGAGATGATGCGGCAGGGCTATATCAGCGAAGTCACGGTCGAGATGCCCTTCACCCATATGGGCGGCAGCACGCGGTGGGACGTGCGCACCACCATCGTCTACAAGCATGGCGCCGACGGCGTGGGCGCTGGCGAAGCATACAAGGCGGCGATGGCGGCGGCCAAGGCGCGGATGTTCCCCGACAAGGCGGCGTTCGATGCCGAGGAGGCCAAGCGCATGGCGGTGACGGAAGATCATTGGGACGTGGTGCTGGAACCCGCGCCATAAGGATCGGCAGGCCATTTGGGGGCATCGCTGCGGTGGACCGTGAAGCTGTCGCGATTCATGGGTCAAATGCCCCCTTTTCCTTTGCCCGAAGCCACGCCATGTTGGGCGGAGTAAAGTGCATCGCGGGAGGCAGGCAAACGCATGTTCGGCGCATTGTGGAATCGAATCTTCGGCAAGACCAACGCCCCCGAGCAAGAACCCGCCCTTCCCCCCTATGATCCGCTCGCCGCGCTGCGCGACCAGGTCTGGCGCGACGTCGCCGGGGGATTTCATGACGATGACGCGATCCTGACCGCCGCCCACGACACGTTCGTCGAGGAACTGCCCGGCCCGACCCTGCGCCGCGAGGCATCGGCCGCGCTGCGTCAGGCGCTGGCCGAGCATAATGCCGCCGAAAAGGCCTGGCCCGACATGACCGATTGCGACCGGCTGGACGCGGCCTTTGCTGCGCTGGAGGCGGAGGGCGTGATCGCGCGGCAGAATTTCACCTGCTGCGGCAGTTGCGGCGCGATCGAGATCTGGGACGAGATCGAGGAAGCGATCGGCGAAGGGCGTCCGGCCGAGGGCTATGCCTTTTTCCACATGCAGGACACCGAGGCGGCGGTGGAGGGCGAGGCGCTCTACCTCAATTACGGTGCCTGCGCAGCGGGCGAGGCGGCGGCGCTCGACATCGGCCGGCGGATCGCCGCCCAGCTCGACGCGCATGATCTGGCGGTCGACTGGGACGGCAGCTGGAGCATGCGCATCCAGGTGGTGCTCGACTGGAAGAAGCGCCGCACCCTGCGCATGCTGGAAGCCTGAACCGGCGGCGCCTGCTGCGCGTCGACCGTCACCATATCGCGATGCTCGGATGGAAGCCGCCCTCCTGCCCGCTATGGGTGGCATGCATGTTGATGCGCGTCGGCACGAAGCTGGAGCCGCGATATTCGGGTATGATCCTCAACTGATCGACCAGCCCCTCACGGGTGAAGCGCTGTAGCGTGCCGCTAATCTGGTCGAGCGCGGCGCCCGCTTCGGGTGGGACATAGCTGATATTCGCCTTGCGCCTCGGCCCGCCCAGACGGATCGGGAAGAGATAGATGCGCACCAGCGCCCCGGTCGCCACCAGCGCCTCCGCCTGTTCGCGCGTGGTGACGTGGGCAAAATCGGGCTTGGCCGCTGCCGGATCGGGCACGCCGACGATGATCGCGGCGAGCAGCAGCGGCAATAACGAAGCGAGACGATGAACCATGGACTTCCTCCCCTGAGGACGAATCATGTTCGTTATTTGTTCTCATATTTTCCGTGATCCCGCAAGGCGGCACGGACGAAGGGCGCAGGGTCACGCCCGAAGTTCACAGCGTTATCGGCCTTTTCGGGCGATTTGCGCCGCTTTTGCACCGGCCGCGCGTCACCCACGCGCCTGCTCTGCATCAGAACGCGCCACCGGGGCGACGCATAACGCGCCCATGATGCCCCGGTGACGCGACAGCTTTGCACCTGTTCTGCACCGATATGCCTCAGCGCCGCGTCGCGGCCTGGGGGCGAAGCTGGGTGGCGATCGGGTCGGCCATCGCCTGGGCATGGAGCGCCAGCGCGTTGCCCCAGTCCCGGTCGAAGGCCGTGCCGGCGAGGCGACGGCGCAGGCGATGCGCGCTGGACGGCGACATGCCGACCATGCGCGCGGCCTGCGCCACGCTGCCGCTTTGGTAGAGGGCGGTCAGGAAGGTCCGCTGCCGGACCGGGGTCCAGCGGGCGGGGGTGAAGATGGCCGGCGCGGGCTGCGCGGGCGGGGATGGACTGTGTCATTCCCCAGGGTAGATCAGAGGATCGCCGTGTAGGACAGGGGATATTGGCGGAACCGAAGCGCTAGTTCGCCCACACGCATAATATGACGCGATCTTCACACATGATCCGCTCGGCCAGCAGCATTGCTGCCGCAAACTCGGCATAGTCTGAAGGCTTACCGAGCATGGTGTACCGGCGCAGGCGCTCCCCGGAGCAATCCTTCCGTGCTGAGATCCTCGTCAATATCCGGCCAATGAATGCCATAGCCACCACCGGCGACTTCCCAAACGGCACGCTGATCGGGTGTCGCGCTGGCAAGGCGTGGATACCAGGCAAGGGGGACAGAGATGGTCCGACCGTCCATCAGGTCGACGATCAGGCTATCCGCATCGCAGCGAACATCGGCAACACGTTCGTCGGTGATCCTAGCCGAAATATTCATGCCAAGCCTCCAGCAGGCGCGCCCGATGGGCCTCCACCATCGTGATTATGCCATTTATCTCCTGGCGACGAAAGCCGGTGTTCCTTGCGAGGGATATAGGGTCTAGCCAGACCTTGATCGAAGCACCGCCCTTGTCGACATGGACATGGGGCGGTTCATTGGGTTCGTGGCTGTAGAAATAGAAGCGATAGCCATCGAGGCGCAAGATGGTCGGCATCGGTCACGGTTCCCCATAGGATGCCGAACCATCTATAATGAAGCGGTGAGCGGATCACCCGGTAAAATCGAGAAAGTTACCGGGTGCCAAAGCCTCAATCATGCTCCCTGCCGCCGGCGCCCATATAGAGTTCGCTGCCGGTTTCCTTGAAGAGTTTGCTCATCTCTTCCATGCCTTTCAACGCGGCGGCCTTGCTGGCTTCGGCGACTTCCGCGCCGGTGAGACCGGCTTCTAGGAAACCGTCAGCGGGCTGGTTCTTCTTGGCGGCAAAGTCGCGCACTTCCTGTGTGATCTTCATCGAGCAGAATTTGGGGCCGCACATCGAGCAGAAATGCGCGCTCTTGGCGCCTTCGGCCGGGAGCGTCTGGTCATGATATTGTTCGGCGGTGTCGGGGTCCAGGGACAGGTTGAACTGGTCGCGCCAGCGGAACTCGAAACGCGCGCGGCTGAGCGCGTCGTCGCGGACCTTGGCGGCCGGATGCCCCTTGGCAAGGTCGGCGGCGTGGGCGGCAAGCTTGTAGGTAACGACGCCGACCTTCACATCATCGCGGTCGGGCAGGCCCAGATGCTCCTTGGGCGTGACGTAGCAGAGCATCGCCGTGCCATACCAGCCGATCTGCGCCGCGCCGATGCCGCTGGTGATATGGTCATAGCCCGGCGCGATGTCGGTGGTGAGCGGCCCGAGCGTATAGAAGGGCGCTTCGCCGCAGACCTGCAACTGCTTTTCCATATTCTCCTTGATCTTGTGCATGGGCACATGGCCCGGCCCTTCGATCATCACCTGCACATCCTGTTTCCAGGCGCGGTGGGTCAGTTCGCCCAGCGTGTAGAGTTCGGAGAATTGCGCTTCGTCGTTTGCGTCGGCGATCGAGCCGGGGCGCAGGCCGTCGCCCAGGGAATAGGCGATGTCATAGGCCTTCATGATCTCCGTGATCTCGTCGAAATGATCGTAGAGGAAGCTCTCCTTGTGGTGCGCCAGGCACCATTTCGCCATGATCGATCCGCCGCGCGAGACGATGCCGGTGACGCGCTTCGCCGCCATCGGGATATAGGCGAGGCGGACGCCCGCATGGATGGTGAAATAGTCGACGCCCTGTTCGGCCTGTTCGATGAGCGTGTCGCGGAAAATGTCCCAGGTCAGGTCTTCGGCGATGCCGCCGACCTTTTCGAGCGCCTGATAGATGGGGACGGTGCCGATCGGCACGGGCGAGTTGCGGATGATCCATTCGCGCGTGTCGTGGATGTTGCGGCCGGTCGACAGGTCCATCACCGTGTCGGCGCCCCAGCGGATCGACCAGACCAGCTTGTCGACTTCGGAGGCGACGTCGGAGGCGACCGCCGAGTTGCCGATATTGGCGTTGATCTTCACCAGGAAATTGCGGCCGATCGCCATCGGCTCGGATTCCGGGTGGTTGATGTTCGACGGGATGATCGCGCGGCCACGGGCGACTTCATCGCGCACGAATTCCGGCGTCACATAATCGGGGATCGACGCGCCCCAGCTTTCGCCGTCGCGGACATATTCGGCGAGGCGGGCGCGGCCGAGATTCTCGCGCTCGGCGACATATTCCATTTCCGGGGTGATGATGCCGCGGCGGGCATAATGCATCTGGGAAACGTTGGCGCCGGGCTTGGCGCGCAACGGGCGCTTCACCACGTTCGGGAAGGGCTGGACGCCGCCCGAACGGTCCGGCCCTTTCAGGCCATTATCCTCCGGCTTGATCTCGCGCGCGTCATATTCCTCGACATCGCCGCGATCGCGGATCCAGTCGCGGCGAAGCTGCTGGAGGCCGGCCATGATGTCGATATGCGTATCCGGATCGGTATAAGGGCCGGAGGTGTCATAGACGCGGACCGGCGGCTCGCCGCTGCCCGGCTCCAGATGAATCTCGCGCATGGCGACCTTGCGCGGGCCGACATGAATCTTCTTCGAGCCGCGAATGGGCCCGGTCGTGACGCGCATTTCGGTGCGGGCGGGGACATCTGCCATATTGTCTCTCTCCTTCAGGCGGAGAGAGAGTGCGGGTGGTGTCACGGGATGAGTGGCACGACGCGCTTCCCTCCCTACGCCAGTGTCAACTGGATCAGGTTCAGCGGGTCGCGGCCACAAAGCCGCCTCTCAACCGTCTGCGGACGGTCCCCCGGGGATATGGGCAATGGATAGCGCAAGCGCGGCGGCAGGGGAAGCCCCTCGCGAGCCGATCGCCTTGCGCCGGGGCGATGGAGACCATAACTGGAAGAATATCCAGCAAGAGGCCGATCGTGCAGAACAGCGCCCCACCCCATCCCGATTCCGAGAAGGCCCGGCGCAAGGCGTTGCGGCACGAGATGCGGATGGTGGCGGTACGGCCGCGGCGCTGGGGGCTGTGGCTGCTGACGCTGGGGGCGCTGCTGCTGATCCTGCCCTCGGCCTTTGGCGTCCACAGCCTGATGGGCTGGTCACCGATGCTGCTGGGGCTGATCGCCTGTGCCGCGTCGCTGCCCTTGCTGGTGGCGGGCGCGGTGTTGCGGCGGCGCTATCTGAAGGGCCAGCTCGCGCGGGATTGAGGACAACAAAGGGGGGGGCGCAATGAAGAGGTTTTTGACGATGGTTTCTGCTGCCTTGCTGACCGGCGCTGGCGCGCCCGCCCCCGCTCCGGCCGACGATCCGTTCGTCTGGCTGGAGGACTGGACCGGGCCGCGCGCGATGCAGTGGGTGGAGGCAGAGAACAAGGCGACCGTCGCCACGCTGCAGGGCGATCCGCGTTATGCCGGCTATTTCAAAGACGCGCTGGCGATCGCATCGGCCAAGGACCGGATCGCGATGCCGATGCTGATCCATGGCCGCATCTATAATTTCTGGCGCGATGCCGACCATCCGCAGGGCGTATGGCGCTATACGTCCGAGGCCGATTATGCGTCGGCGTCGCCGAGCTGGACGACCGTGCTGGACCTGGATGCGCTGTCCAAGGCGGAAGGCAGGAAATGGGTTTGGAAGGGCGCAGTGATCCTCGACCCCGAGGAACGGATCGCGCTGCTGGCGCTATCGGATGGCGGCGAGGATGCGGTGCGGCTGCGCGAGTTCGACCTGGTCGACGGCACATTCGTGCCGGGCGGGTTCGACATTCCCAACGCCAAGCAGAATGCGGTGTGGCTGGACAAGGATACGCTCCTCCTGTCGCGCGACTGGGGGGCGGACAGCCTGACCAAGTCGGGCTATCCCTTTGTCGTCAAGACGCTGAAGCGCGGGCAGAAGCTGGACGACGCGCAGGAAGTGTTTCGCGGCGCGGCGAGCGACCAGCTTATGTCGATGCCCATCCTGCTGAGCGATGGGCAGGGCAATCGGGCCGCCTTCCTGTTTCGCGGCGTCACCTTCTTCGGCAACGAGACCTGGTTGCTGACGGCGCAGGGGACGAAGCGGCTGGCGCTGCCGGCCAAAAGCCAGTTGCAGGGCATGGTCGACGGGCAGGTGCTGATCCAGACCAGCGAGGAATGGACTAGCGGCGGCGTGACCGTGCCGGCGGGCGCGCTGGCGAGCGTGGCGCTGAAAGCCTTGCAGGATGGCGGCGTGCTGACCCCCGAAATCCTGTTCGCGCCGACGCCGCGCCAGTCGATCGACGGGGTGGTGGCGACGAAGAATCGGGTCGTGCTGAGCCTCAACGACAATGTGCGCGGGCGGGTGCGGGTCTATGCGCGCGGGGCCACGGGATGGACCGCGCAGCCGGTCGACCTGCCCGACAACGCGACGATCAGCACGGTCGCCGCATCCGACAAGAGCGACCAGGTCTATCTGAGCGTCGCGGGC
Organism: Sphingobium sp. MP9-4; assembly: GCF_005281675.1. Lineage (NCBI taxonomy): Bacteria > Pseudomonadati > Pseudomonadota > Alphaproteobacteria > Sphingomonadales > Sphingobiaceae > Sphingobium > Sphingobium sp. MP9-4. The sequence continues at coordinate 71,360 of NZ_LUFI01000082.1, forward strand.
TTCCTGGCGCCGACGACATTGTGGGCGATGGACGCGGCCGACCCGAAGCCGGTACAGGTCAAGGCGATGCCGGCGCGGTTCGATGCGGCGGGCCTTGTGGTCGAACAATTTGAGGCGACGTCCACCGACGGAACCAAAATTCCCTATTTCATCGTCCACAAGAAGGGGATGACGCCCGACGGCAGCACGCCGACGATCATGACCGCCTATGGCGGCTTCGAGGTGCCGATGACGCCCAGCTATGCCGCGATCACCGGCAAGCTGTGGCTGGAGCGGGGCAATAGTTTCGTGCTGGCCAATATCCGCGGCGGCGGCGAGTTCGGCCCGGCCTGGCATGAGGCGGGCCTCAAGACCAAGCGCCAGATCATCTATGATGATTTCGCGGCGGTGGCGCAGGATATCTTTGCGCGCAAACTGTCCAGCCCGCAGAAATTCGGCATTTATGGCGGGTCCAATGGCGGGCTGTTGATGGGGGTGGAGTTCAACCAGCATCCCGAGCTGTGGAACGGGGTGGTGATCCAGGTGCCGCTGCTCGACATGATCCGCTATGAACAGATCGCCGCCGGCGCATCCTGGGTCGATGAATATGGCAGCGTGTCGGTGCCGGAGGAGAAGGCGTTCCTCGAGACAATCTCGCCCTATGCCAATATCCGCAAGGATGTGGCCTATCCCACGCCCTATATCTGGACCACGACCAAGGACGACCGGGTCGGGCCGCAGCATGCGCGCAAGTTCGCCGCGCGGTTGAAGGACTATGGCCTGCCCTATCTCTTCTACGAGGACACCGCCGGCGGCCATTCGGGCGACGCCGATATCGAACAGGGTGCGCGGTTGCAGGCGATGCAGATGGTCTATTTCAGCCAAAGGCTGGAGGGGAAATAGGGGCCAGGCCGCGTGGACAAATCCAGTGCGGACCGAATGGCCGGGATGGGTGGGTAGCGGAAAGTCAGGTTTCAGTTCGCTGAAGAGCTATAGCTGCCGTTATGCTTGGCAGGGAAAATCCAGCCTAGAATGATTGGCACGCATGCGAGAATGGAGCCGCCGATATCCATCGTCACATAATCCGAAAGGTGCCAATCAGGACCGACACCAAATTTCAGGATCATCAATAAAATCCATGCGCCCGAGAGCCCACTATCACGCAGACGATGGAGAGTAATGGTTGCCAAAGCGATCCAAGCGGCCGCAGCGATTAGAAAGCAAAGCCAGCTAGGAACTCCAGCGAAAATTCCAGCCAGAGCAATATAGGACATCACGAACAGCGCTGCCGATGCGGGGCGGTAGCGGGAGCGCTCTGCGAATGCTTTCAAGTCAATCTCCACGTGTCGAATTTATCGTCCGCATATCACCTATGAAACCGTACGGCTATGATGCCGGAGCAGATGGCTGTTTTCGGACATTTCCTTATTTTTCGAGAACGTCTAAAAATGGTCGTATGCTGCCTATCGCCGGCTATGGCCTAGTCGTTGATTTCAACACGAATGCACGCTCGAAAGACGCCAGTTGCGCCCTCTTCGCGATGCCAGACCTCAACCACATTGTAGTAGTCGAAATACCCTCCCGCATCCTTGGAGATGTATTCCCCTATCCGGGGCAAAAAAGAGAAATCGCCTTGAAAGAGGGGTGTCATCTCATCTTTTTCAAACACTTCGACGGTGGGCATGGTGGTCTCCTTCCGCCGTTTTAGCCTAATCGCTTGATGTCCGCTATCAGGAAGGCCTTGAAGCCTATCGACCGGCAAAAAATGGTCGCTCCCTGCCAATCTCGACCTGCGCCATCCTGACGGAAGTTAGGATCTATTCGGCGTTACACCCGCGCGAAAGCGCCGAATGGATCACGGATCAAGCCTGCCCTGAGCCTGTCGAAGGGTCCGGGATGACGTCGGTTAAATGAGGGGATGGCCGGGGCTGACGCGAACGGAAATTGCGAGAATCTTTGTCGAGGCGACAGTTTCGCATTGCATTGCAGCAAAGCGTGGTTTCTGATCGCATCATGCTCAAGGCCGCGCTGCACCACCTGACCGCCTATCGCTATAGCCGCCCGATCCGTCTGGGTCCGCAAGTGATAAGATTGCGGCCCGCGCCGCATAGTCGCACCAAGATCCCCAATTATGCGCTGAAGATCGAGCCGGCGAACCATTTCCTCAACTGGCAGCAGGACCCGCACGGCAACTGGCTGGCGCGGATCGTCTTTCCCGATCCGGTCGATCATTTCAGTATCGAGGTCGACCTGCTGGCCGATCTGGATATCATCAACCCGTTCGACTTCTTCGTCGAACCCTATGCGGAAAATTACCCCTTCACCTATGACGAGACGCTGGGGACGGACCTGGCGGCCTATTATGATGTCGAGGCGCAGGGGCCGTTGTTCGAGGCGCTGGTCGCGCAGCATGCGTCGTTCGAGGGCCGGACGATCGACTTCCTGGTCGATGTGAACAGCAAGCTGCAGCAGCGCATCGGCTATGTCATCCGCATGGAAACCGGCGTGCAGACGCCCGAGGAGACGCTGGACATCGGCACCGGATCGTGCCGCGATTCCGCCTGGCTGCTGGTGCAGCTGCTGCGACGCCTCGGCTTTGCCGCGCGTTTCGTGTCGGGCTATTCGATCCAGCTGGTTGCCGATGTCGAGCCGATCGAGGGGCCCAAGGGCGTCACCCAGGATGTGGTCGACCTGCATGCCTGGGCCGAAGCCTATGTGCCCGGCGCCGGCTGGATCGCGCTTGATGCGACCAGCGGCATGTTCGCGGGCGAAGGGCATATCCCGCTCTGCGCCACGCCCCATTATCGGTCCGCCGCCCCGATCAGCGGCATGGCCGAGCCGGCCGAGGTCGATTTCAATTTTGCGATGAATGTCAGCCGCATTGCCGAGGCGGTACGGATCACCAAGCCCTTTACCGAGGGGCGCTGGGCGTCGCTGATGGCGCTGGGCGAACAGGTGGACGCGGACCTGATCGCACAGGATGTGCGGCTGACCACCGGCGGCGAGCCGACCTTCGTCGCGGTCGACGACCCGCAGGCGGGCGAATGGAATGGCGATGCGGTCGGGCCGACCAAGGCGGGCTATGCCGACCGGCTGATCCGGCGGCTGCGCGACCGCTTTGCGCCGGGCGCGCTGCTGCATCATGGCCAGGGCAAATGGTATCCGGGCGAAAGCCTGCCGCGCTGGGGCTATTCCATCTACTGGCGGGCGGACGGCGTGCCGATCTGGCGCGATGCCGGGCTGATCGCGGGCGAGCCGGAGGCGGGCGATACGACCATTACCGCCGAGGATGCCGGCCGCTTCCTGACCGCCATGGCGGACGGGCTGGGAGTTGAGACGGATTTCGTCCAGCCGGTGTATGAGGATGCGCTGGCCTGGTCGGTGAAGGAGGCGGAACTGCCCGCCAATACCGAGCCGGGCGACCCCAAGTTCGACAATCCCGAGGAGCGCAGCCGGATGGTGCGCGCGTTCGAGGGCGGCCTTAGCAAGACGGTCGGCTATGTGCTGCCGATCCAGCGCTGGCAGACGCAGGCGAGTGCGCCGCGCTGGCAGAGCGAGGTGTGGAAGGTACGGCGCAAGGCGCTGTTCGCGGTGCCGGGGGATTCCGCACTGGGATACCGCCTGCCGCTGGGCACCCTGCCCTATGTGCCACCGTCCGATTTTCCCTATATCCACCCGCAGGACACGAGCGAACCGCGTGAACCGCTGGCCGATTATCGTGCCGAGGCGGAAGCCGAAACCAGCGCGCCGGCGGAACGGTTCGAGCGGTCCGAAGTGGCGCAGGCCGAGCATCAGGACCGGCAGGAACAGGTGTTCATCGAAGGCGCCGTGCGCACCGCCGTCACGGTCGAGCCGCGCGGCAATTTCCTGTCGGTCTTCATCCCGCCGGTGAAGACGCTGGACGATTATCTGGAGTTGATTGCTGAGGTCGAGAAGGTGGCCGAGGCGACCCGCATCCCGGTGCGGATCGAGGGCTATGCCCCGCCGTCCGACCCGCGCGTCAACGTGCTGAAGGTGACGCCCGACCCCGGCGTGGTCGAGGTGAATATCCAGCCGGCAACAAGCTGGGCGGAAACGGTGGCGATCACGCAGGGCGTCTATGAGGATGCCCGCGAAGTGAAGATGACCGCCGACAAGTTCATGGTCGATGGCCGGTCGGTCGGCACCGGCGGCGGCAATCATCTGGTGCTGGGCGGGGCAAGCGTGAACGACAGCCCGTTCATCCGCCGGCCGGACCTCTTGAAGAGCTTCGTCCTCTACTGGCAGCGGCACCCCTCCCTCTCCTATCTGTTTTCCGGCCTGTTCATCGGCCCGACCAGCCAGGCGCCGCGCATCGACGAGGCACGGCACGACAGCCTCTATGAGCTGGAGATCGCGCTGGCGCAGGTGCCCAATCCGGTGCGTGACGGCGCGGACAAGCTGCCGCCGCCCTGGCTGGTGGACCGGCTGTTCCGCAACCTGCTGGTAGATGTGACCGGCAACACCCATCGCACCGAAATCTGCATCGACAAGCTGTTCTCGCCCGATGGCCCGACCGGGCGCCTGGGCCTCGTCGAGTTTCGCGGGTTCGAGATGCCGCCAGACCCGCAGATGAGCCTGGCCCAGCAATTGCTGCTGCGCGCGCTGACCGCCTGGTTCTGGCGCGAGCCGCAGCAGGGCAATCTGGTGCGCTGGGGCACGGCGCTGCACGACCGTTTCTTCCTGGGCCATTTCGTCTGGGCCGATTTCCTGGAAGTGCTGAACGACCTGCGCCAGGCGGGCTATGATTTCGATCCCAACTGGTTCGAGGCGCAGCGCCAGTTCCGCTTCCCGGTGCATGGCAGCGTGGAGGCCGGCGGCGTCGGGCTGGAAATCAGCCATGCGCTGGAGCCGTGGAACGTGCTGGGCGAGACCGGCGCGATCGGCGGCACGGTGCGCTATGTCGACAGTTCGACCGAGCGGTTGCAGGTGCGCGTGTCCGGCCTGGTCGCCGGGCGCCATATCGTCAGCTGCAACGGCCGGCGGGTGCCGATGACGCCAACGGGCGTGCCGGGCGAGGCGGTGGGCGGCGTGCGCTACAAGGCATGGGCGCCGGCCAATTGCCTGCACCCCAACCTGCCCGCCAATGCGCCGCTGACCTTCGATATCTTCGATAGCTGGAGCGGGCGGTCGCTGGGCGGCTGCGTCTATCATGTCGCCCATCCGGGCGGGCGCAATTATGACGATGTGCCGATCAACAGCTATGAGGCGGAGGCGCGGCGCAAGGCGCGGTTCCAGGATCATGGCCATACGCCCGGCCCCGTCGACATGCCGCCGGCCGAGCCCCCAAGCGAATTTCCGATGACGCTGGACCTTCGGTTCAGGCATCCCGAATATTAGACGATGACCGACTCGCCTGTCCTGCCGGGTCTCGAAGCGTCCGGCTGGGCCGGCGACTATCTGGCGCGCGCGTCGGGCGGCGACCTGTTCGCCGGGGCGCCGGCAGAGATGGCGCCACGCTGGCGGGCGATGCTGGATCGATTGTCGGAACAGGGACAGGGCGATCCGGCGACGCTGGCCGGCAATGTCGAGCGGCAGGCGCAGGATCTGGGCCTGGCGTTCCGCCTGACCGGCGACGAGCAGGAGCGGCCCTGGCCGCTGAGCCCGATCCCGATGCTGATCGGCGCTGGCGAATGGACCCGGATCGAGCAGGGGCTGATGCAGCGGGCCGAGCTGCTGGAGCGGGTGATCAGCGACATCTACAGCACCCAGAGCCTGGTGCGCGAGGGCAAGCTGCCCGCCGCCGTGGTGACCGGCAGCCCGCATTATTGGCGGGTGATGACCGGGGCGGCGCCGCCGCGTGGCCATTATCTCCATTTCTATGCTGCCGATCTGGGACGCGGGCCGGACGGCGAATGGCGGGTGCTGGCCGACCGGGTGCGCACGCCCGTAGGCGTCGGCTATGCGCTGGAGAACAGGCTGGCGCTGTCGCGCGCGACCGGCGATCTGCTGGGCGCGATGAACACGCGGCGGCTGGCGCCCTTCTTCGCCGACCTGCGCCGGGGCCTGGCGGTCGATTGCCAGCGCGCCGATCCGCGTATTGGCCTGCTGACGCCGGGCCGGTTCAACCAGAGCTATGCCGAACAGGCGCATCTGGCCCGTTATCTGGGCCTGATGCTGGTCGAGGGCGATGACCTGATCGTCAGCGACGGGCGCCTGTTCGTGCGCACGATCGAGGGGCTGAAGCGGATCGACGGGCTGTGGCGCTGGATGGACAGCCGCTTCCTCGACCCGCTGGCGTTCGACGGGGAATCGCGGATCGGCGTGCCCGACCTGTATGATGCCTGCGCGCGCGGCGGGTTGATGGTCAGCAACTGGCCGGGCGCGGGCGTGATCGAGGCGCGCGCCTTTGCCGCCTTCCTGCCGCAACTGGCGAAAGCGTTGCTGGGCACCGAATTGCTGCTGCCCAATATCGCCACCTGGTGGTGCGGGCAGGAGCGCGAGCGCGGCCATGTGACCGGCCATCTGGACGAGTTGCTGGTGGGGGCGGCATTCGACCGGGATGCGGCGGGGCTTGGACCGGCGCGGTCGGTGCAGGGATCGACGCTGGACGCGGACCAGCGCGCCACCCTGCTGGAGGCGATGGCGCGGCGGCCGATGGACTATGTCGGGCAGGAAGTGGTGAAATTGTCCACTACCCCGGCGATCGTCGGCGGGCGGCTGACGCCCCTGCCCTTCACCCTGCGCGTGTTCGTGGCGCGCGATGGGCTGGGCCAATGGCGGATCATGCCCGGCGCCTTTGCCCGGCTGGCCGCGCATGGCGATATTCGCGCCGCCTTGATGGGCGAGGGCGACATGTCGGCGGACATGTGCGTGATCGACAGCCAGCCGGTGCCGCCCGATACGCTGTTAGGCGATGGCGGCGCACCGGCGATCCGGCGGATCGGCGGGCTGTTGCCGACCAAGGCGGCGGACAATCTCTACTGGCTGGGCCGCTATATCGAGCGGACCGAAATGACGTTGCGGGTGATCCGCGCGGTCATCGGCGAATCGATCGAGGTCGATATGGGGCCGTCGTCGGATTCGCCGACCATGGCGCGGCTGGCGGGACAGCTGGCGCTGTGGGGCGCGACCGGAAACGCGGCGCAGCCGGTCGGTGCCCTATGCGCGCAGGCGCTGGGCGATGCGCGCCAGCCGGGCAGCGTGCGCGCGCTGATGGGCGTGGTCGCCAATATCGGCGAGGGGCTGCGCGATCGGCTGGCGACCGATTTCTGGCGGCTGGTGCGCCTGCCGCTGCCGGCGTTCGACGGGGCGGTGACCGAGACGCTGCTGGATGCGGCATCGCGCATGATCGAACGGATTTCGGCGCTGTCGGGCCTGGCGGCGGAGAATATGGCGCGCACCGAGGGCTGGCGCTTCCATGATATGGGGCGGCGGATCGAGCGGGCGATCACCGGATCCCGGCTGACCTTGCTGCTGGGCAGCGACTGGGCGACGGCCGACGACCTGACCGTGCTGCTCGACCTGCATGACAGCCAGATCAGCTATCGCAACCGCTATCTGACCGGCCCGTCGCTGCCGCCGGTGCGCGATCTGGTGGCGCTGGAGCCGCAGAATCCCCGATCGATCGCCTATCAGGCGCAGCGCATTGCCGAGCATGTCGCCGCTTTGCCGACGCTGCGCGGTGATGGCATGCCGGAGGAACCGCAGCGGCTGGCCGGCGCGCTGGCGGCGACGCTGGCGCCGCTGACCGGGGACATGCTGACCATGGCGGCGCTGACCGATATCGAAAGCCGGCTGCTCGCCTTGTCCGACGCGATCGGCCAGCGCTATTTCCTGCAGGTCCGCAAGACGGAAAAGGTCGAGGGCGCAGAGCTTCTGTCATGATCTACCATGTCCGGCACAGAAGCATATTGCGCTATGGCGCGCCGGTGCGGGTCGCCCGCTTCAATCTGCGCTTGCGGCCGATGGCCTGGGCCGGGCAATGGACCGCCGACTATGCCCTGAGCGTCGATCCTGCGCCGCTGTCGATCGAGGCGCGGCCGGGCGCCTGGCCGGTGCATGTCGAGCGACTGGTGATCGACCAGCCATTGCGGCAATTGACGATCGAGAGCCAGTTCCGCGCCGGGGTGGCGGGCGGCGCGCCGATCCTGCCGCAGGATGACGATCCCAGCATCGCCATGGTGGCGCGCGCGGCGCTGGCGGATCGCGACATCAGCGCCTCTGCCCCCGCGCAATATCTCTATGCCTCGCCCCGCGCGCCGATGCTGGACGCGATCGGCAGCTGGGCGGGCGACATGCTGGCGCCCGATCGGCCGATCGTCTCGGCGGCATGGGAACTTGCGCAGCGGATCAAGGCGGACTTCGCCTATGACCCCAGCGCCACCGATGCCGGCACGCCGGTGGCCGACGCCTTTGCCGCGCGCCATGGCGTGTGCCAGGATTTCGCCCATGTGATGGTGGTGGCGCTGCGCCTCGCTGGCCTGCCCGCCGCCTATGTCAGCGGATATCTGCGCACCTATCCGCCGCCGGGCATGCCCCGGCTGGTCGGCGCCGATGCCATGCATGCCTGGGTGATGCTGTGGTGCGGGCCGACGCGCGGCTGGATCGGCTTCGACCCCACCAATGGCGTCATCACCGGCGAGGATCATCTGTTCATCGCCATGGGCCGCGACTATGCCGATGTCGCGCCGATGGACGGGCTGTTCGTCGGCGGATCGGGCCAGAGCATCAGCGTTGCCGTCGATGTCGTGCCAGAAGACGAAAAGGCAAAAGAGGAAGTCGCATGATCGCCGCCATCATCCTGGTCCTGGCCGGCCTTTACTGCCTGGCGCGCGGCGTCATGGATTTGCGCGCGAAGCGCTGGGTGTGGGGCGTGCTGGGGATCGTCGCCGGGATCGCGATCATGGCCGCGCCGATCCCGACGCAGGTGCAGGTGGAACTGCCGGCGGCGCAGGGCGGGAAGTGATTGGGACGGCGCCATGAACGCCGACTCCCTCATCGAAGAGATCGATTCCGGGACTATTGCGCCGAGGACGTGGCCCGTTATTCGTGCGCTGCATCGGCACATGCCGCTGATCAGTCCTCTGCAACGAAATATATTGGTGGCGTTTGATCGGCGGGATAGCCCCGACTCCATGGCGCCATTGCGAGATATGCTATGGGCCTCGATCCAGTCACAATCGCCTAACGAGCAAGGATGCCTGCGCCTTTCCGTCGGCCTGACAAGGGGTGACGAACCGATCAACGCTTATCTGGCCGAGTTCCTGATCCAGTGGGCACGAGAGCAAAAACTCACGGAACGACAGATCATCGACGCCTTTCACGGCAAATGACTGGTCCGCGCATCGGTGAAAGCCCTCACCCTCCCACCGCTACGCGGCGGGCCCCTCCCTCTCCCGCACGCGGGAGAGGGATAAAGTTACACCCGCTCGAACAGCAGCTTCATGCCGGTCCTGGGGCGGATGGTGAGGCGGCTGATGGGTTCGGGTTTGAAGCCGGCGGGCATGGTGAGGCGGTAGCAGCGGATGACCGAGGCGATCACGGTCATCACTTCCTGCTGGGCGAAGCCGGCGCCGACACAGACGCGCGGGCCGCGACCGAAGGGGAACCAGGCCTGTTTCACCATGTCGGCATTGGCCGGGTCATCGAACCGGTCGGGATCGAAGGCGTGCGGGCAGGCCCAATTATCCTTGTTGCGCTGGGTCAGCCAGGGCGCGACGACCAGCATCGATCCTTCCTCAAGGCTCTTGTCGCGCATCTCCATCGGACAGGTGACTTCGCGCGGGAAGAAGGCGACCGGCGGATAGAGGCGCAGCGTTTCGCGGAAGATGTTGCGGACATGACCCATATCCTTGAGCATCGGCGCGGTCAGCACATCGTCGCCGGCGATGCCGGCCACTTCGGCGCGCACCCGATCCTGGATATGGGCGCATTCGGCGAGCATGTAGAGCGCCCAGGTCATGGTGCTGGCCGAGGTTTCATGGCCGGCGAGGAAGATGGTCGAGACCTGTTCCATCACCTGTTCGCAGGTGAAATGGGCGCCGGTCTGCGCGTCCTGCACCTCGATCAGCGACTGGAGAATGTCGCGATGGGGCGCCTCGCCCCGGCCATGATAGCCTTCGTAGCGGGCTTCGACGATCGGACGGAACACGTCATGGATGGCGCGGGCCGGCCCTTTCGAGCGCTTTTCGAACCAGCCAGCCGGAATGCCGTAGAGGCGCAGCATCGAGGCCGAATGGGCGAGCCGCTGGAACCGGCCGAAGGCGGTGTGGATGATGTTGGAGCGTTCCTCGTCCAGCGTCTGCGAGAAGAGGGTGCGGAAGATGATGTCGGCCGCGACATGGGTCATCATCGGGTCGATATCGACCGGCTTCGTGCGATCGGCGGCATCGAGCCGGGCGAGCAGATCGTCGGCGGCGGCGACCATCAGCGGCATGGAGCGATTGAGCGCGGTATGGGCGAAGGCGGGATTGACCATCGCCCGCTGGCTTTCCCAATCCTCGCCATTGGCGGAGAAGACCGAATTGCCGATCAGCGGATCGAGATTGCGGACCAGTTCGCTATGCTTGGGGAAGGCGGTGCCGCCCTTGAGGATCTTGTCCACCAGCGGCAGTTCGTTGGCGATATACATGGTCTGACCCGGCATGCGGATCTCGCCCATCTTCATCGTATAGCTTTTGTCGAACAGCACATGGATCCAGCTGTGCCAGCCGCGCAGGAACCGTTTGATCAGGCCGCGCTTCGACTTGGGCGGCTCGGGATAGGGCGGCGTGAAGGGCGCGCTCACGGGATCGTCCGGAAGGCGGCGACAGCTTCGTCCACGGTGCGGCGGCCGGCGGTAAGGCTCACGAAATCCAGCGGCGACAGGCGGTCGCCGACCCTGAGATAATCGAAATGCGCCTCATATTTGTTGGACCAGCCCCCGTGATAATTTTCGGTCAAGTAGAAGAGATGGAAACGCGGCGATAGCATGTCCACCCGCGCGGCAAATTGATCGGCGACAAGGCGCAGCGGATTGACATTGTAATAGGCTGCGCCGTCGGGCGGCGAGCTGATGTCGACATAGCGGAAATGCTGGTCGGACAGGGCTTTCAGGTCGGCATGATACCAGCGCGCGTCGCGGCGCAGGCCGATCACCGGCACCACCTGTCCCATGCCGACCATGACGAAATGGTCGGGCAGCACGCCACTGCGCAGCGCGAGGATGCGGCGCAGCAGGCTCATGCCCAATATGGTGCCGGCACTGTGAGTGACGAGCTGGATCTCGTCCCAGTTGCCGTCCAGCTCCGCCGCGACGCGGGCGGCGAACTGGTCGAGCCGGGCATTGAGATCATCGCCCGGCCCGTCGGCGGCGAGCGCGCCATGATAGGTCATGAAGCGCAGCAGCCAGGGCACGACCAGCTTGTCGAGGATGCGGCCGGAGAAGAAGGCGCTGATGCCGATGCCGACCAGCGCGGCGATCCAGAAGGGCAGCAGCAGCGACAGCAGCAGCGCGGGCACCAGCGCCAGCAGCAGTGGGATCAGCACGGCCAGGATCGGCGGATAGAGGATGGTGATGACCGGGCCGCGGCGCAATTTGCGCATCCGCCCGAACTGCATCAGCCGGGCATGGCCGGCATAGGCACGAGCCGCGCGCCAGGCGAGGGTGAAGGGATGGCGGATCCAGACCTTGCCGATCAGGTCTTCCCAGCGGAGATATTCATAGTCGGTCTCGACCCCGGCGCTGGCGTTGGTGACGGTCCAGATCGCGCTGTTGGCGGGGCCGGCGCGGCGCGCGCTGACCTCCACCGCTTCGCCGGTCAGCGCGGTGTAGCGGGCAGCCTGATCGCGGTAAAGCTGGTGATAGAAACGGACGCCGCGCGGATCAAAACCACCTAGGTAAAAGACTTTACGCTTGAATTTCTGCACTGCCCCGGTCCTAATCGGGACATGACCACGCCCGAACGCGACTACTGCTATTTCATAGACCATCGCAAATACAACCGGAATGTCGGCTGTAGGAAGCATGACAATATGTATGGCATCAATGGCGGCGGCAGTGAGCGCGACCGCTGGCGCGCCGACATGACATTCTATCGCCATATGAAGGCCAATGGTGATCCGATGGCGCTGCCCTCGCTGCTCGCCTGCCTGACCTTTGGCTGGTTCTGCTGGAATTATCATCCCGGCAAGGGGCTGTGGCGCGGACAATTGTTGCGCCGCTTCGCAAAGGCGCCCAAGTGAGCGCCATGAGCGATCCCAAGCATGTGAAGGTCGGCCCGATCAGTTTCGGCAACGACCTGCCCTTCGTCCTGATTTCCGGCCCCTGCCAGATCGAAAGCCGCGACCATGCGCTGTTCATGGCCGATGCGCTGGCGAAGGCCGCGGCGGATGCGGGCGTGCCCTTCATCTTCAAGAGCAGTTTCGACAAGGCGAACCGCACATCGGTATCGGGCAAGCGCGGGGTCGGCATCGACGCGGGGCTGGCGATCCTGGCCGAGGTGAAGGCGGTGCTGGGCTGTCCGGTGCTAACCGACATTCATGGCCCCGAACAGGTGGAGGCGGCGGCGCAGGCGGTGGACATCCTGCAGATCCCGGCCTTTCTCTGTCGCCAGACCGACCTGCTGATCGCGGCCGGCAAGACCGGCGCGGTGATCAATGTGAAGAAGGGGCAGTTCCTGGCCCCGTGGGACATGGCGGCGGTGGCGCAAAAGGTCGCGTCGACCGGCAACGAGCGCATATTGCTGACCGAGCGCGGCGCGAGCTTCGGCTATAATACGCTGGTCAGCGACATGCGCGCGCTGCCGGTGATGGCGGAAACCGGTTATCCCGTCGTATTCGATGCCACCCATTCGGTGCAGCAGCCCGGCGGGCTGGGATCGGCCTCCGGTGGCCAGCGCGACTATGCGCCCCTGCTGGCGCGCAGCGCGGTAGCGGCCGGCGTGGCGGCGATCTTCGCGGAGGCGCATGAAGACCCGGACAATGCGCCGTCGGACGGGCCGGTGATGCTGAAGCTCGACTGGGTCGGGCCGATGCTGAAGCAGTTGAAGGCGATCGATAGGGTGGTGAAGGGGTAAGTTTCCCCCTTCACCCCGAAAACGCCTTACGGTCGGGCCTGGCCGCGACCGCGCACGATCCATTTATAGGTGGTGAGCCCTTCGAGCGCGACCGGGCCGCGCGCGTGGAGCCGGCCGGTCGAGATACCGATTTCCGCACCCAGGCCGAACTCGCCCCCATCGGCGAACTGGGTCGAGGCGTTCCACATCACGATTGCGCTGTCGACGGCATTGAGGAAGCGTTCGGCGACCGCCGCATCCTCGGTGATGATCGCGTCGGTATGATGGCTGGCATGGGCGGCGATATGGGCGATCGCCTCTTCCACGCCGTCGACCAGCCGGATCGAGACGATGGCGTCGAGATATTCGGTATCCCAATCCTCATCCGAAGCGGCGATCACGCGATCGTCCATCCCCTGCACCGCCTCATCGCCGCGCACTTCGCATTTGGCGTCGAGCAGCGCCTGCACCAGCGCGGGGGCATGGGCATAGGCGCGGTCGATCAGCACCGTTTCGGTCGAACCGCAGACACCGGTGCGGCGCAGCTTGGCATTGAGGACCAGGCTTTCCGCCATGGCGGGATCGGCCGCGCCATCGACATAGCTGTGGTTGATGCCGTCGAGATGGGCGAGCACGGGCACCCGCGCCTCTTCCTGCACCCGCGCGACCAGGCTCTTGCCGCCACGCGGCACGATGAGGTCGACGAAATCCGATGCGCGCAGCAGCGCGCCGACCACGGCGCGATCGGTGGTGGGAATGAGCTGCACCGCTTCGGCTGGCAGGCCGGCGGCGGCGATCCCCTCCACCATGGCGGCGTGGATGGCGCGGTTGCTTTCCTTCGCCTCGCTGCCGCCGCGCAGGATCACGGCGTTACCGGCGCGCAGGCAGAGGGCGGCGGCGTCCGCGGTGACGTTGGGGCGGCTTTCGTAGATGATGCCGATGACGCCCAAGGGCACGCGCACGCGACTGAGTTCCAGCCCGTTGGGGCGCACCCTGGCGTCGATCACGCTGCCGAGCGGATTGTCGAGGGTCGCCACCTGATCGACGCCGGCGGCCATGGCGGCGATCCGGTCCTCGTCCAGCCGCAGCCGGTCGAGCATCGCGGCGGACAAGCCATTGTCGATGCCATTGTCCATGTCGCGCGCATTGGCGGCGAGGATGGCGGGCGTCTGGTCGCGTAGAGCCTGGGCCGCGCGACGCAGCGCGTCGACCTTCTGCGCGTCCCCGGCTGGCGCGAGCAGGGCGGCGGCGCGGCGCGCACGCGCGCCCATCTGCGCGATCAGCATTTCGGGGGTCTGCGTCAGGTCGTTCATCGGTAATCTCGCTTCAAATCCGGCAGCGGCTTAGCACGAAAATGTCGCGGGACGGAACCCTGACGAAGCGGGAAGGTGGCAGGGAGCGGTTGCCGGCGGCCGACCCATGGGTCGCATATGGATCGGCCGTCGGCCGGCAAGATGGTCCTGCCTTATCGATTCGCTTAGCCTTTTTGCGCGGCTGACGCATACCCCATTGGGGGTAAATTGCGTAATTTTCGCAATAAAATCCGTAACTCAGCTGCTCATCATCCCGACGATGCGGACCAGTTGCGATTCCCGGTTGCAGCCCGTCTTGTCATAGATGGAGCGCAACTGAGCCTTGAGCGTCTCCGCCGAAACACCGCGCCGCGCGGCAATATCGGCACGACTCATCCCCGCGGCCAGATGGATGGCGATATCCGCTTCAGCCGGGGTCAGGCGGAAGGTCCGCATCAGCAGGCGGACATGGCGCTCGGTCGGCGCGCCCACGCGGGCGACGATGATCGCATGCGGCGCGAAGGGCAGCGACCAGGGCCGGGACGGCAGCGGGAAAAATTCCAGCATGATGCCCACGCCCCCATCCGCGTCGGCCAGCGCCACCGGATCAGCCTCCCGCGCGGGCGCGTCGACCACGGCCCGGACCGAACGCAGGATGGCGCGCGTCTCGTCGCTCCGTTCGCTCTGCAACCAGCCATCACCGACCCGCAGTCGGCTGGTGGAGAGCAGGGCTTCGGCGCGCGGTGTCATGCCCCCTACCCGCCCCGTCGCGTCGAGCAGCCAGCAGGCGCGGTCCATGGTTTCGAACGTGCCGGCCAGCAGCGCGAATCCCTGATGCTCGATCGCGCGCTGCAACCGCACGGCGTTGCGGGCATGGCCAGCGACATGGGCGAACAGGTCGCGCTGGTCCTGATCGGTCCGGCCATCCTTGCGACCACGCAAGAGCGCCAGGCCGATCATCATGTCGGGACCAGCGAAAAGCCGGGTCTGGCAGCCGTCGAAAATATCATAATCGCTGCACAGATCGAGATAGTCGGCAGAACGCAGGCTCTGCCGGGCGATGTCATAATGGGCTTCGTGGACGATTTCGGGGCGCCCGGACAATTGATCGGCCGCGACGCGGAAATTGAGATCGGGCGCGGCCCCATCGATGGTTGCCGACTTGTCGACAATATCCGGCTCTACATCACTGATCCAGTTGAAGCCGGCAGCTCCATGGCCAAAGCCGATCAACTGACCATGGCGCGACCCCGTCGCCTGCGCCATCGCACGGATCGCCTGATCCCACAGATGCGGCTCCAGCGCAGCCGACAGAAAGAGGTCGGCCCACGGGTCGCTGCCTTCGGCGTAATAAGACGCCATATAACCCCCTTGTCCCCAAGCAATTGGTTGCTCAAGTCGATCGCGGAGTCAAACGCGCAGCAGGCTGAATTACGTAATTTCTGCCAGATATTAATACAGATCAGGCCGCCTGGGCCAGCGCTTCGTCCTTGGCCGCGCGGAACAGGCGACAGGGGGGAATGTTGCGCCATTCCAGTTCGTCGCTGACCTGGCCGAACAGCGGGTCGATCAGGCGGCGGACATAGCGCGAATATTGGTAGATGATGAAGCTGCCGCCCGGCCGCAGCACGGCGCGCGTCTCTTCGCAGATGGTTTCGCCCACGCCCGCCGGCAGGGTGGAGAAGGGCAGGCCCGAAAGGACGTAATCCGCCTTCTGATAGCCCGCTTCCTTGACGAAGCGGCGCACGTCGGCGGCCGAGCCATGAACGACGCGCAGGCGCGGGTCGTCGATCGCATCCTCCAGATAGGCGACGAAATCGAGATTGAGGTCGATCGCCAGCAGGATCGCGTCGGGGTGCATGCGATCGAGAATGGCCTGGGTGAAGGTGCCGACACCCGGACCATATTCGACGAACAGGCGGGTCCGCGCCCAGTCGACGCCGTCCAGCGAGCGCGCGACCAGTTGCGACGAGGAGGGGATGACCGAACCGATCATGCCAGGATGCTTCATGAACTGGCGGAAGAACATGGCCCACTGGCTGCGGAAGGAGCGGCTGCCACCGCGCGTCGAAATCCTGGTCTTCTTGTCTTTGAACGGTAGGGAGGCCATCAAAATCCGCCTGACTGACTAACAGAATCGGCCTCGCAAAATTGATGTCCGCTGGCAAGCGGCTTTGCGCGCCACGGGATAGAACGCGCGGCCAGGCGATGGGTTCACCCACCGTCGGCCGCGCGCTTATCCCAAGTCCATCAGCGTTCGCGGGCGCGCAGCATGCCGGGCGCGATGAAGCCGATCGGATCGACCTGCATCGCGCTCTGTTTCAAGGTCGCCTGGATCTGCTCATATTCCCGCTCCATTTCCGGCGTCACAGAGGCGCGGGTTTCCTCCAGCGCCGCCTCGAAATGGGCCATGGTGACGGCTTCGACCCGCAGCGACTGGCGCAGCGCGATCAGGCCGGCCCGGCGGGACAGATCCTCCAGGTCCGCGCCGGTGAACCGCTCCGTCCGGGCCGCCAGCTGATCCAGATCGACGTCGGACGCCAGCGGCATCTTCTTGGTATGGATCGCCAGGATGCGCTTGCGGCCGGCCTGGTCGGGCACCGGCACATAGATGAGTTCGTCGAAGCGGCCGGGGCGCAGCAGCGCCGGATCGACCAGGGTCGGCCGATTGGTGGCGCCGATGACGACCACCGACTGCAATTCCTCCAGCCCGTCCATTTCGGCGAGGATGGTGTTGACCACCCGCTCCGTCACCGCCGGCTCGCCGAGGCCACCGCCACGGGCGGGGACCAGGCTGTCCAGTTCGTCGATGAAGATGACGGTCGGCGCCACCTGACGCGCGCGGGCGAACAGGCGGGCAATTTGCTGCTCGCTCTCGCCATACCATTTGGACAGGAGGTCGCTCGACTTGGTGGCGATGAAATTGGCCTGCGCCTCACGCGCGACCGCCTTGGCCAGCAAGGTCTTGCCGGTGCCCGGCGGACCATAGAGGAGGAAGCCCTTGGCCGGGCGGATGCCCAGGCGCCGGAAGGCGTCGGGATCCTTGAGCGGCAGTTCCACCCCTTCCTTGAGCCGCATCTGCGCATCGTCCAGGCCGCCAATGTCGGCCCAGCCGATATTGGGCGCCTGCACCATCACTTCACGCATGGCCGAGGGCTGGACCCGCTTGATCGCCGAGAGGAAATCTTCCCGCGTGACGGACAGATCCTCCAGCACGTCGGGCGGGATCATGCCTTCCTCCAGATTGAGGCGAGGCATCAGCCGGCGCACCGTCTCGATCGCGGCCTCGCGGGTCAGCGCAGCGAGATCGGCGCCGACAAAGCCATAGGTCATGCGCGCCAGTTCGGCGAGGTCGACCCGGTCGCCCAGCGGCATGCCGCGGGTATGGATGCCCAATATTTCGCGCCGGCCGCGTTCGTCGGGAACGCCGACGACGATTTCGCGGTCGAACCGGCCGGGCCGGCGCAGCGCCTCGTCGATCGCCTCGGGCCGGTTGGTGGCGGCGATGACGACCAGATTGGTGCGCGGCTCCAGCCCGTCCATCAGGGTGAGAAGCTGGGCGACGAGGCGCTTTTCCGTCTCCCCGGTCACCTGGCCACGCTTGGGCGCGATCGAGTCGATCTCGTCGATGAAGAGGATGGAGGGCGCCGCCTTGGCCGCTTCCTCGAAAATGTCGCGCAGCTTCTTTTCCGACTCGCCATAGGCCGAACCCATAATCTCGGGTCCGTTGATGAGGAAGAATTCGGCTTCCGATTCATTGGCGACGGCGCGGGCCAGCCGGGTCTTGCCGGTGCCCGGCGGGCCGTGGAGCATCACCCCCTTGGGCGGATCGACGCCCAGCCGCTCGAACAATTCGGGATAGCGCAGCGGCAGTTCGACCATCTCGCGCAGCTGGTCGATCGTTTCCGCCATGCCGCCGACATCATCATAGGTGACGTCGGCGCGGCGGGATTCGCGCGGCTCCTCATATTCCGCGCGCAGCTCCACCTCGGTCTCGGCGTCGATATGGACGATGCCCTTGGGCACGGTCGACACCACGATCAGGCGGATTTCCTGGAGCGCATAGGCCGGCGCCGCCAGCATCTGGCGCAGATGGGGTGGCATGTCGCCGGGCGGCACCTGTTGCTGGCCGGCGGTGGCGACGACATCGCCCGCGACGAGGGGGCGTTGAAAGAAAACGCGCTTCAGCGCATCGGGATTGCCCTGGAGACGGAGATTATTTTGTGCAGGCGCGAACACGACGCGCTGGGCCGGACGCGGATCGATCTTGCGCAACTGGACGAAGTCGCCCGAGCCGACGCCGGCATTGGCGCGCTGCAAACCATCCAGGCGCAGCACGTCCAGACCTTCATCTTCCTTGTAGGGGCGCACCACCCGCGCCGGAGTCGATCGCTTGCCGACAATCTCGACAACATCGCCTTCGGCCAGTTGCAATTCGGCCATTACCGTCAGCGGAAGCCGCGCCAAACCGCGCCCGGCATCCTCCGGCCGCGCATTGGCGACCTGAATCCTGCGTCCGCTGCTGTCCTGATCGGCCATGGTCATCCCCGTCCTTTTGGTTGCGAAACGAAGATAGGTAACGCCGGGGGTGAGGGAAAGGGGCCGTGCTTCGTTATGCCCGGAACAAAAAAAGGGCCGGCGCAAGCGCCAGCCCGGAAAGTTTATAGGAGAGGATGCCTGAAAGGCCTTTCCTATGTGCGCTGCAGCAGGTAATTTTGCAAGTGCGAAAAGAATCGGGTGGTTGCAATTTTTGCATCTTGCCATTTGCCGCGTTTTCCTGCTCATTGCAGGTCAGGATGCTTGAACCGGGGAAGCGCGCCGTTCGATAATGACAGATGATGCGACGCAGCGGACCGGCTTATAGAATTTGACGATTATGCGCAGATTGCCGCCTCTTACGGCCCTGGAGGCCTTTGTTCAGGTTGCCCGTCTTGGCTCGGTCAAGGCGGCTGCCGAAGAACTCGCCCTGTCGACGCCGGCACTCAGCCGTCGCGTCCAAGCGCTGGAGCGGTTCATCGGACGCCCGCTGTTCGACCGCAAGCATCAGGCGCTGGAGATCAATTCCGAAGGCCAGCGGCTGCTCGACGACATCGCCCCGGCGCTGGATTCGCTCAGCCAGGCCCTGGAGAATATCCAGAGCGGCGGCAACCAGTTGCGCCTGCGCCTGGCGGTGATGCCGCTGTTCGCGACGCAGCGCCTGTTCCCGCATCTGGGCCGGCTGCGCCAGCAGCATCCGCAATTGCATATCGACATCGAGACGACACCCCATGCGGTCGCGCGGCTGGGCGAAGGGCTGGACGCGGCGATCGTGCTGGCCAGCAAGGATATCGACCCGGCGCTCTATGCCTATGAGCTGGACCATGAGCAGGTCTATCTGATCGGCCGGCGCGAAATGGTGGAGGGCCCCAATGCGCTGGCATCGCCCAGCGAACTGGCGCAGCAGACGATCCTGCTGCATCGCGACATGGCCCTTTCCTTCGACGCGTGGAAGGACGTGGCGGGCATTCCCGACCTGCAGCCGTTGGCGATCGACAATTATGATTCGGGGCAGCTGATGCTGGAAGCCGCCGCCCAGGGACTGGGCGTGGCGGTCATGCATGCCAGCCATTTCGAACAGTCGGGCGACCCCCGCCTGATCCGGCTGTTCCCCAATATACGCTGCGACAGCCCCTATCGCTATTATTTCGTCTGTCGCCCGCGCGCGTTGCAGACCCGGTCGGTGCGCATCTTCCGCGATTGGCTGGTGGCGGCAAATATCTGAATCCACGTAGAAAAAGCGGCATGGATTGAAATCCCTGCGACTTTTGCCGAGCGCTCCCTTAACCTTGATCGGGCGCCTCCGTTATAAGCGGCATGACTGGATCAACCACATCCACCGCCGGCTCGCACCATGGGCTGACCGACCGCCTTTCCCGCTGGGCCCGTGGCCTGTCCGGCAAGCCGGACGAACCGCAGGTGGAGAGCGAACCGCGCGCGCGCGCCGGCAGTGCGGCCAGCCGCGAGATTAATCGCCGCCGACGTCTCTATGAGGAGATCGGCGAATTTCTATTCGCCCATGATCTGGACCTGACGCCGCTTAATTTCGGCGTCGCGCTCGACTATCTGACCGGCGCCAGCATCGGCGTGGAAAAGGCGGTGCAGGCAGTGCTGATGGAGCGCGGCAAGATCAGCAACGCCTGGATGGAATCGCTCGCCGCCAGCCAGCGCTCGGACGAGGTGACGCCCGACGCGCTCGCCTCCATGCTCGACAAGGTCGAGGAAAATCTGGACGAATTTACCGGGCTGATGACCGAATCCCGCAATTCGGCCAAGGATTATGGCGCGGCATTGCAGGAACAGGCCAAGGGCCTGGCCGCCGGCGCCGACAATGAGCCGATCCTGGCACGGCTGGTCAGCCTGACCCGGTCGATGGTGGAAAAGACCCGCCAGGTCGAAACCCAGCTGCGCGAGAACCAGAAGCAGACCCAGGCGCTGAAATCGAGCCTGGAGACCGCGCGTCGCGCCGCCGAGCATGACCATCTGACCGGTCTGCCCAATCGCCGCGCCTTCGAGGGCGTGCTGCGCGAGGAACTGAAGCTGGCGAAGGAAGGCGACGAGCAATTGTCGGTCGCCTTCTGCGACATCGACCATTTCAAGCTGGTCAACGATACCCATGGCCATGAGACCGGCGACCGGGTGCTGAAATTCGTCGCCGGGCTGCTGGCCAAAGCGTCCGATGACCGCTGCCATGTCGCTCGCCATGGCGGCGAGGAGTTCGTCATGCTGTTTCGCGGCAAGACGGCGGCCGAGACCTGTGAGGCGGTCGATGCGGTGCGCGAGGATCTGGCCAATCGCAGCCTGGTCAACCGCACCAATGGCGAGCGGATGGAGCGGGTGAGCTTTTCCGCCGGCGTCGCCAATGTCCTGGCCTATGACGACCCGCGCGCGGCGCTGAAGGCCGCCGACCGGGCGCTCTACCTGGCCAAGGAACATGGCCGCAACCGCGTCTATCTGGCGGCCGAAGCGGACTAGGCCGCTTCGTGCCCGTGCCCTTTAGAAATCGGGCTTTTCATAATGGGTCGGCGGGGTGATGACTTCCATCCGTTCGGACAGGAGCGGACGGAAGGAGGGGCGTGACTTGAAGCCGGCATACCAGCGCTTGACCGGCTCATGCCCGGCCCAGTCGATGCCGCCCAGATAATCCGCCACCGACAGATGCGCCGCCGCCGCGATATCGGCGAGGCTGAGCGTACCGCCGGCCATCCAACTGCGATGGTCGAGCAGATAGTCCATATAGTCCATATGGACGTTGGCCCGGCGCATCGCTTCGCGCAGGACGCGGGCGTCGGGCGAGACGCGCTCGATCAGCCGCTTCTTCATCCGCTCATGCAGCAGCGGGCCGACGACATCGCCGTAGAAATTCTGGTCGAAAAAGGCGGTCAGGCGCCGCACTTCCGCGCGCCCGGCAGCCGTGCCGGAGATGAGCGGGAATTTTTCGACCGTTTCCTCGAAATATTCGCAGATCGCCTGGCTGTCGATCAGCGTGACGCCCTTTTCCTGATCGACGACCACCGGGGTGGTGCCGGCCGGATTGAGATCCAGAAACTCGTCGCGCATTTCCCAGGGAGATTCGCGCACCAGATCATAGCCGATGCCTTTCTCGCCAAGCAGCAGACGGACCTTGCGGGAGAAGGGACAGAGCGGGAATTGGAAAAGTTGCCACATATGATCTTCTGTTAGGCCGGGGCCGCGCGCCGGGAAAGGCGCAAAAACACAGAAACGCGGCGAAACGCGCATCGCCCCTTTAAGTCGTGCTGCGCGCCTCCTACAACCTGCTGCAAGCGCATGGAATTTAGCGCACAGGAAAGGATAGCTGGATGTCTGACGATTTCTTCCCGGTTCCCTCCCAATGGGCCGCCCAGGCCCTGTTGGACCGGGAAGGCCGCGCGGCCGATTATGCACGCTCGATCGAGGACGCCGACGCCTATTGGCTGGAGCGGGCGCAGCGGCTGGACTGGATCACGCCGCCGACCAAGGCCGACGAAAGCAGCTTCCACGAGGCGGATTTCGGCGTGAAATGGTTCGCCGACGGTGAACTGAACGTCAGCGCCAACTGCATCGACCGGCATCTGGCCGAGCGCGGCGACCAGGTCGCGATCATCTGGGAACCCGACAGCCCGGACGCCGATGTGCGCCGCTACACCTACAAGCAGGTGCATGAGGAAGTCTGCCGCCTTGCCAATGTGCTAAAGGACGCGGGCGCGCGGAAGGGCGACCGGATCACCGTCTATATGCCGATGATCCCCGAGGCGGCCTTTGCCCTGCTCGCCTGCGCGCGGATCGGCGCGATCCACAGCGTCGTGTTCGGCGGCTTTTCGCCCGAGGCGTTGGCCGGGCGTCTGGTCGATTGCGATTCGACCATCGTCATCACCGCCGACGAAGGGCGCCGGGCCGGCAAGACCGTGCCGCTCAAGGCCAATGTCGACGCCGCACTGGCCGAAGCACCCTGCGTCAACAAGGTGATCGTCGTGCAGGCGACCGGTGGCGCGGTGCAGATGCGGGAGGGGCGCGACATCTGGCTGCATGAAGCCGCGGCGCAGGTATCGGTCGACTGCCCGCCCGAACCGATGAATGCGGAAGACCCGCTGTTCATCCTCTACACCTCCGGCTCGACCGGCAAGCCCAAGGGCGTGCTGCATACGAGCGGCGGCTATCTGCTGTGGGCCAGCCTCACCCATGAACTGTGCTTCGACTATCGGCCCGGCGACATCTGGTGGTGCGCCGCCGACATCGGCTGGGTCACGGGCCACAGCTATATCGTCTACGGCCCGCTGGCGAACGGCGCGACGACCCTGATGTATGAGGGCGTGCCCAACTGGCCGACCCCGGCGCGCATCTGGGAAGTGGTCGACAAGCATCAGGTCCACACCATCTTCACCGCGCCCACGGCGCTGCGCGCGCTGATGAAGGAGGGCGACGATTATGTGCATTCGACCAGCCGCGCCTCGCTGCGCGTGCTGGGTACGGTCGGCGAGCCGATCAATCCGGAAGCCTGGCGCTGGTATCATAGCGTGATCGGCGAAGGCCGTTGTCCGATCATCGACACCTGGTGGCAGACCGAGACCGGCGGCGCGATGATCGCGCCGATGCCTGGCGCCACCGACCTGAAGCCCGGCAGCGCCACCCTGCCGATGCCCGGCGTCATTCCTCAGATATTGGATGGCGATGGCACGGTGCAGGAGGGTGCGACCGAAGGCAATCTGGTGATCGCGGGCAGCTGGCCGGGCCAGATGCGCACGGTGTGGGGCGACCATGACCGCTTCTTCCAGACCTATTTCACCACCTTCCCCGGCAAATATACCACCGGCGACGGCGCGCGGCGCGACGCCGACGGCTATTACTGGATCACCGGCCGGGTCGACGATGTCATCAACGTGTCGGGCCATCGCATGGGCACGGCCGAGGTCGAGAGCGCGCTGGTGCTGCATGAAAGCGTCGCCGAGGCCGCGGTGGTCGGCTTCCCGCACGACATCAAGGGCCAGGGCATCTATGCCTATGTGACGCTGAACGCGAATGAGGAGCCGAGCGACGATTTGCGCAAGGATCTGGTGAAATGGGTGCGGACCGAGATCGGCCCGATCGCCACGCCCGATGCGATCCAGTTCGCGCCCGGCCTGCCCAAGACGCGTTCGGGCAAGATCATGCGCCGCATCCTGCGCAAGATCGCCGAGGGCGAAGTGTCAGCGCAGGCGCTGGGGGACGTTAGTACACTTGCCGATCCGTCGGTTGTGGATAATCTGGTCGCCAATCGTCAGGGATAAAAGACACGCCGGATAAGGACCTTATCGCCACCGTGCGTATCCTTTCGACATAGCTGGGCCGTGCGGGCGGGGTAGCGCGCGCAGGGCCCAGGCGAGACTTCCGTAAAAGGAGCAGCCCATGGCCCGTTACACGTCCGTCGCCCGCCTGTTGCACTGGATCATCGCGATCCTGATCCTGGTCAATCTGTGGCTGGGCTTTACCCATGACAGCCTGCCCAAGGAATGGAAGATGATGCCGGTCCACAAGTCGATCGGTCTGACCGTATTGGCATTGACGATCCTGCGCATCGTCTGGCGGCTGGGGCACAAGCCGCCGGCGCTGCCGGCCGCGATGCCGGGCTGGGAGAAGCTGGCCGCCAACCTCACCCATTTCGCCTTCTACGCCTTCATGCTGATCGTGCCGCTGTCCGGCTGGATCATGTCGTCGGCGGGCGAGCGGCCCTTGAACTGGTTCTTCCTGTTCGACGTGCCGAAATTCGGCGTGGCCAAGGGCGATGCGATCGTCGGCATATCGCACGAGGCGCACGAGCTGATCCCCTGGCTGTGGAGCGCGCTCATCATCGTCCACATATTGGCGGCGCTGCGCCACCATTTCATGCTGAAGGACGGGGTATTGCGGCGGATGCTGTGATTGACCCAT
The DNA here is from genome assembly GCF_005281675.1 of Sphingobium sp. MP9-4. Lineage (NCBI taxonomy): Bacteria > Pseudomonadati > Pseudomonadota > Alphaproteobacteria > Sphingomonadales > Sphingobiaceae > Sphingobium > Sphingobium sp. MP9-4. The sequence continues at coordinate 96,066 of NZ_LUFI01000082.1, forward strand.
TCCTCCCCGGCACGGGGAGGAATATTACACCATCTCGCCGGCGAGCAGGCGCGGGAGGGCGCCGGACTGGCCGCGGGCTTCGGCCATGAAGCGGTTCTTGAGCAGGCTGGTGCGCTGCACGGCGGCAAGACCGGCGCGGCGGACCAGCGAGGGCAGCTTGCCGGGAATGTCGAACAGGCGGACCAAGCCATCCATCGCGACGCTGGTCGTCATCGTGTCGAGGCCGCGCCAGCGCTGATAGCGGGCAAGCACCTGCGCATCGCCCGGATCGAGGCCGAGGCGCATGCCTTCGACCAAGACTTCGACCAGCGCCGCCACATCGCGGAAGCCGAGATTGAGGCCCTGTCCGGCGATCGGGTGGATGGCATGGGCGCTGTCGCCGACCAGCGCGACGCGGGTGTCGGTGATGCGCGCGGCATGATGGAAGCCGAGCGGATAGGAGGAGCGCGGGCCGGCCAGGCTGATCTCGCCCAGGAAGCCGCCGATGCGCTTCTGCATTTCGGCGAGCCAGGCGCGTTCCGACAGCTTGAGCATCGCCGGCGCCTGATCGGTGGGCACGGTCCACACCACGGCGGATCGGGTGCCCGGCAGCATCGGCAGCAGCGCGAGCGGACCGCCGACATAGAAGATTTCATAGGCGGTGTTGGCGTGCGGCACCTCATGGTCGATCGCGGTGACCATGGCGGTGTGCTTATATTGCCAGCGGGTGGTATTGATGCCCGCCGCCTCGCGCGTGGGGCTGTTGCGCCCTTCCGCCGCGACCAGCAATGCGCCGTGGATCGTCGCACCGCTTTGCAGCGTCAGGGTGACGCCATCAGCATTGCGATCGACATGGACGGCGCGATCGGGCTGGAAGATGGTGAGGTTTTCGACCTCGGCGGCGGTCTGCGCCAGCGCGACGCGCAGGTCGCGATTGGGGAACATCGTCCCCATCACGCCATCATCCGCGTCCGGCACGAAATCGAGCGCGCCCGGCTCCAGCCCGTCGCTGACCCAGATACGGTCGATCGGGCAGCCCTTGCCCTCCAGATGCGCGCCAACGCCGATCGCCTGAAGCATGGCATGGCTGGTCGAGCTGATCGCCGAGACACGGCCATCAAAACCGGCGGCCGTGGCCTGCACGGGGTCGGCCGGATCGATCACGGCGCATTGCACGCCATGGCGCGAAAGAGCGATGCCCAGGGTGAGGCCAACCAGGCCCCCACCAAGAATGACGACGTCGAAGCGTTGCATGGGCATCTGTCTAGGCGCTTGCGAGCGCTTTGAAAAGCATCGCCCCCGCTTTCGGGGTGAAAGCGGGGGCGACAAATTGTCTCAGGTGAGCGGCTCTAGATCAAAGAGTGCGGACCCAGCCGGCCGGATCGGCCACGCTGCCGCGCTGGATGCCGGTCAGTTCGGCGCGCAGGCTTTCGGTGACCAGGCCGCCATCGCCATTGCCGACGGTGAAATCGCCGTCGGTGCTCTTGACCGTGCCAATCGCCGTGACGACCGCAGCGGTGCCGCAGGCGAATGCCTCGCGCAGCTTGCCGCTGGCGGCGTCGGCACGCCACTGGGCGAAGCTGTATGGCTCCTCGCGCACCTCATGCCCCTTGGCGCGGGCGAGGCTGATGATCGAGTTGCGGGTGATGCCGGGCAGGATGGTGCCGGTCAGCGGCGGGGTGACGATCGAGCCGTCATCCATGACGAAGAAGACGTTCATGCCGCCCAGTTCCTCGACCCACTTATTCTCGGCGGCGTCGAGGAAGACGACCTGGTCGCAACCATGCTTGATCGCTTCCTTCTGCGCGACCAGCGAAGCGGCATAGTTGCCGCCGCACTTGGCAGCGCCCGTGCCGCCGCGCGCGGCGCGGGTATAATGTTCCGACACCCACAGGGTCACGGCCTTCTTGCCGCCCTTGAAATAGGCGCCGGCGGGCGAGGCGATGACGCAGAAAATATATTCGTTCGACGGGCGCACACCCAGGAAGGCTTCGCTGGCGAACAGGAAGGGGCGCAGATAGAGGCTGCCCTCACCCGACGGGATCCAGTCCGCGTCAATCTTCACCAGCTGCTCGACCGCTTCGAGGAACATGTCTTCCGGGATCGCCGGCATCGCCATGCGTTCGGCGGACTCGGCGAAGCGACGGGCATTTTCCTCCGGCCGGAACATGGCGACGCTGCCGTCGGCCAGGCGATAGGCCTTCATCCCTTCGAAGATTTCCTGGGCATAATGGAGCACGGCGCAGGCCGGATCGAGCTGGAACGGCTCGCGCGGACCGACGCTGTGGCTGTGCCAGCCCTGCCCCTCGGTATAGCGGATGGTGACCATATGGTCGGTGAAGAGCCGGCCGAAGCCCGGATCCTCCAGAAGTACCGCGCGCGCGTCCGCCGCCACAGCCTTGCTGCTGGGGGTAACGGTAAAGCGCGACTTCTGTTCGACGTCCATGGTGAGTCTCCTTATGCGTTGGACGGGGGCGCCTATGTCACATCCGGCCCCGCGAAACAATTGGTCATATATACTGACCAATTTTGGAATAAAGAGCCAAGGCGCTGTCGCTGGCCTCTTCCCGTCCCAGCGCGCGCCCTGTATCGCATGCGCCATGCACTTCTTTTCGGACAATGCCACCCCGATCTGCCCTCAGGTGATGGCCGCCATCGCCGGCGCGGACCATGCCGACCATGGCTATGACGGCGACGCGTGGAGCGCGCGGCTGGACGGCGCCTTTTCCGACCTGTTCGAAACGCCGGTGAAGGCGCAATGGATCGCTACCGGCACGGCGGCCAACAGCATCGCGCTCGCCTGCCTGTGCCCGCCCTATGGCGGGGTGATCTGCCATGAGGAAGCGCATATCGTGGTCGACGAATGCGGCGCGCCGGGCTTCTACACCCATGGCGCCAGCCTGATGGCGCTGCCCGGCGTCGGCGCCAAGCTGTTGCCCGATGTCGTGGAGGCAAGGCTCAAGGCGATCCGCCCCGACGTGCATCAGGTGCCGGCACGGGCGATCAGCATCACCAATGCGACCGAATATGGCATGGTCTATACGCCGGACGAGGTCGCGGCGCTGGGCGAGATCGCCAAGGCCCATGGGCTGGGCTTCCACATGGACGGCGCGCGCTTTGCCAATGCGGTGGCGCATCTGGGCTGCGCGCCGGCCGATGTCACCTGGCGGGCGGGGATCGACATCCTTTCCTTCGGCTGCGTCAAGAATGGCGGCATGGTGGGCGAGGCGCTTCTGTTCTTCGGCCCCGAACGCGAGGCGCGGGCAGCGGAAGCGGCGCGCTGGCGCAAGCGGGCGGGCCATCTCTTTTCCAAGGGGCGCTACCTCGCCGCGCAGATATTGGCGATGGTCGAGGACGGGCTGTGGCTGGACAATGCCCGCGCCGCCAATGGCGCAGCGCAGGCGCTGGCGCAGGCCGCGGCCGGGCGGCTGATGCACCCGGTGGAGGCCAATGAGCTGTTCGTCTGGCTGACCCCGGCGGAAGCGGCGACGCTGCGCGCGCAGGGCTTCGATTTCTATGACTGGGGCGAAGGTGCAGCGCGGCTGGTGACCAACTGGTCCCAGGATGCGCAGAGCGTCGCGCCGCTGGCCGCCGCGATCCGGGCATTGGGGCATCATGACGCCTGACGACAGGGCACGGCGCGGGATGGAGCGGGGCGGGATGGAGCGGGGCGGCATCGCCCTGCCCTTCATACTCGTCACCCTGATCTGGAGTTCGACCTGGATCGTGATCCGCGACCAGTTGGGCAGCGTGCCGGCCAGCTGGTCGGTCTGCTATCGCTTCCTGCTGGCGGGCCTTGCGATGGCCGCGTTCGCGCGGATGCGCGGCGTGTCGCTCAATATCGGGCGGAGCGGCCTGGTCTTTGCCGCATTGCTCGGCACGGCGCAGTTCGTGCTCAATTTCAACTTCGTCTATCGCGCCGAAGTCTATCTGACGTCCGGCGTGGTGGCGGTGGTCTATGCGATGCTGCTGATCCCCAACAGCATCCTGGCCTGGATCTTCCATCGCCAGCCGGTCAGCCGGGCCTTCATCGGCGGGTCGGTGATCGCGACGGCCGGCATCGCCATGATGCTGGTGCATGAATATCGCTTTGCCGGGATCGACCCGGACAAGGTGGTGCTGGGCGCAGCCTTTGCCTGTGCCGGACTGATGAGCGCATCGACCGCCAATGTGATGCAGGGCATGGAGATCGCCCGCCGGCTGCCGATGATCGCGGTGCTGGCCTGGGCGATGCTGATCGGCGCGGGAATCGACGCCGCCTTTGCCTGGATCACCACCGGGCCACCGGTGATCGAGCCGCGGATCGGCTATCTGCTGGGCATAGGCTGGCTGGCGCTGGCGGGATCGGTCGTCACCTTCCCGCTCTATTTCGGACTGATCCAGCGCATGGGCGCGGGTCGGGCCGCCTATACCAGCGTACTAATCCCGGTGATCGCGATGCTGATCTCCACGGTGGTGGAGGGCTATCGCTGGAGCGGGCTGGCCGTGCCGGGCGCGCTGCTGGCGATCGCCGGGATGGTGATCGCGCTGCGGGCCAAGACCAGAGCCTGATCGCCTGAGGTGGAAGCGCTTCGCGCTTTCACCGATGGCGTGAATCAGGCTCTATTCTATGATTCTAGAGCCTGACGCCGCCGGGCTGGTAGCGCAGCTTGGCCATGTTGAGGCGGGCGATCAGGCTGCTGAGCGATTCCGGCGCGGGGGCCGCGCGATCGGGCACGGACATGGCGTTGATACGGTCACCGAGCGTGGAAACAGTCTTGTCGATGCTGGTCATGACACACCCTTGTTGATGCGGTAATCCCGCTTTCGGCGCACGCTGGTTAACGGGGCGTAAACCATGCGACGAACCGATCAGCAAGGCTGATTTTCTTCCACAAGACAGGCCCTTAGACCTTCGACATGGGTGGGGTAAAGAGGTTTCCAATCAAGCAGCCGACGCGCCCGGCCATTGGCGACACGGCGGTTTTCGGCATAGAAGGCCAGCGCCTGGGGCGAGAGGTCGGCCTGTTCCAGCGACAGCAGCGGCGGTAGCGGCTGGCCCAGCAGTTCGCAGGCGGTGGCGATCACGTCATTCTGGGCGCAGGGCCGGTCGTCGGCCAGATTATAGGCACCGGGCGGGCCGTCAAAGGCGGCGATGATGCCGCCGACGATATCGTCGACATGGACGCGGCTGAACACCTGTCCGGGCAGGGCGACACGGTGCGCCTTGCCGGCCCGGACGCGATCGAGCGCGGAGCGGCCGGGACCATAGATGCCGGGCAGGCGGAAGCGACGGACATCGGGCCGCAAGGCACCCCAGTCGAGATCGGCGCGGGCGCGGGCGGTGCGGCGCCCCTGCCCCACAGGGCTTGCCTCGTCGACCCAGGCGCCGGCCGCATCGCCATAGACGCCGGTCGAGGAAAGATAGCCGACCCAGAGCGCCGGCGCGGCGGCGATCGCGGCGCCATAGCGGGTGAGGACGGGGTCATCCTCGCCCTCGGGCGGGACGGAGGAGAGGATATGGGTGGCGCCGGCAATCGCGGCGCGAACGGCGGGTTCATCGTCGAAGGCGATCGCCTGGGCATCGGCGCTGCGGCGGACGCCGGTGACCTGCCAGCCCTCGGCGCGCAGCCGCGCGGCGAGGCGGGAGGCGCTATAGCCCATGCCGAGGATCAGCATGTGCAGCATCGGCGCCCTCCCCTGAACTGGTATCAGACCGTGAAGCTCTCGCCGCAGCCGCAGCTGCCCTTGGCGTTGGGATTGGCAAAGACGAAGCCGGCGGTGAAATCATCCTCGACCCAGTTCATGGTCGAACCGATGAGATAGAGGACCGAGGCACCGTCAATGTAAAGGACACCGCCGGGGGTCTCGATCTTCTCGTCGAACTTGGCTTCTTCGGTGACATAGTCGACCGAATAGGCAAGGCCCGAGCAGCCGCGCTTGGGGGTCGACAGCTTGACCCCGATCGCGCCTTCGGGCGCCTGCGCCATCAGCTCGGCGATGCGGCCTTCGGCGCTGGGCGTCAGCATGACGGCCGCGGGGCGGGCGCGAGTCTTGGTGGTCGTCTCGGTCATCAGAGCATTCCCAGTTCGAGCTTGGCTTCGTCCGACATCTTGCCCGGATCCCATGGCGGATCCCAGACCAGGTTCACCTCGACATCGCCGACGCCGGGCACCGCGCCGACGCGCAGTTCGACTTCGCCAGGCATGGATTCGGCGACCGGGCAATGCGGCGTGGTCAGCGTCATGGTGACGACGGCATGGCCGTCGCTGGTGACGTCAACGCCGTAGATGAGGCCGAGGTCATAGATGTTGACCGGGATTTCGGGGTCGAAGATTTCCTTCAGCGCATCGATGATGCCGTCATAGAGATCGCCGCCCGGCTCACCGGCCGCGACTTCGCTGGGCTTTTGCGCCAGGAAACCGTCGAGATAGTCGCGCTGGCGCGGAGCCGCCTCCGCCTCTTCCACGCGCGCCTTGGGCGGGGTTTCCACCGCGTCGACTTCTTCCACCATGAACTTCTTTTCCTCGGTCATCCGAAGATCTTCCTTACCCGTTCAATGCCCTTGACCAGCGCATCCACGTCGCTGTCGTCGCTATAGATGCCGAAACTGGCCCGTGCGGTCGCCTCGACGCCCAAATGCCGCATCAGCGGCTGGGCGCAATGATGGCCGGCGCGGATCGCGACACCCGTTTCGTCCAATATGGTGCCGACATCGTGCGGATGCACCCCCTCCACCTCGAAAGAAAGGATGCCGGCCGAATCTTCGGGGCCAAAGACGCGCACACTGTTGATCTGGCCGATCGCGGTGCGGGCCTTGGCCACCATGGCGCATTCATGGGCGTGGATGGTGTCGAGGCCGATGCCCTGCACATAATCGATCGCAGCGGACAGGCCGACGACGCCGACGATATGCGGCGTGCCTGCCTCGAACCGGGTCGGCGCGGGGGCATAGGTGGTCTTTTCGAACGTCACCTTGTCGATCATCGATCCGCCGCCCTGATAGGGGGGCATGGAGTCGAGCAGTTCCTTGCGGCCCCACAGCACGCCGATGCCGGTCGGGCCGTAAAGCTTGTGCGCGGAGAAGACGTAGAAGTCGCAATCGAGCGCCTGAACATCGACGGCGAGGCGGGGGACCGCCTGGCAACCGTCGATCAGGATCTTGGCGCCGACCATATGGGCGATGTCGGCAGCGCGGCGGCAATCGAGCACGCTGCCGAGCACATTCGACACATGGGCGAGCGCGACCATGCGGTGCTGCGGCGTGATCATTGCGCGCATCGCGTCGAGATCGATCCGGCCATCATCCGTCAGCGGCACCACGTCGATCTGGGCGCCGACCTTTTCGGCGACGATCTGCCAGGGGACGATATTGCTGTGATGTTCGAGGGTCGACAGCAGGATGCGGTCGCCGGCCTTCAACTGCGTGCCAGCCCAGCATTGGGCGACCAGGTTGATGCCCTCGGTCGCGCCGCGGACATAGACGATCTCGCTGTCCGACGCGGCGCCGATGAAGCCGGCGACCTTGCGCCGGGCGGCCTCATAGGCGAGCGTCATATTGGCCGAGCGTTCATAGACGCCGCGATGCACGGTGGCATAGTCCGGGCCATAGGCACGGGCGATCGCGTCGATCACGGCCGTCGGCTTCTGCGCGGTGGCGGCGCTGTCGAGATAATGCCAGTCGCCGACACCGGGGAAATCGTCCCGCAGGCGCAAGCCTTGGGCGAGATCGGTCATACCAGCGTCTCCAGCTTGACGAGCGCCGCCGCCTCGAACTGTTCGCGCAGATCGTCCTGCGCGACATCGTCGAACACGCCGGCAACGAAGCCCTTGAGCAGCAGCGTCTTGGCGGTCGCCGGGTCCATGCCGCGCGAGGCCATGTAGAAGAGCGCCTGCTTGTCCAGTTCGCCGACGGTCGCGCCATGGGCGCATTTCACGTCGTCGGCATAGATTTCCAGTTCCGGCTTGGCGTTCGCCGTGGCGGTGCGGTCCAGCAGCATCGCCTTGATCGACTGGAAAGCGTCGGTGCGCTGGGCATCGCGGGCGACATTGATGCTGCCCAGATAATTGCCGGTGGCATGGCTGCCCAGGATCGAGCGGACGGTCTGGCCGCTGGTCGCGTCGGGCTGGGCATGGGTGACGCTGGTGATGATCTCCAGCGTCTGCTCGCCACCGCCGATGATCGCGCCGTTCAGCTCGAAATGGCTGCCCTTGCCAAGCGTGACAGCGAAAGTGACACGTCCAAGCTTGCCGCCGATGTTGAGCAGATGGAAATCGAACCGGGCACCGTCCGCGATATCAATGACATAGTCATGCACAGCGGTCGCGCCATCGGCCGCCTCCTGCAGCAGATGGCCATGCGCGCTTTCGCCCTCCGCCACCGTGATCCGGGTCGCGGCCGGCACCGGCCAGGCAGCGGCGAGTGCGTCAAGATCGCTGTAACGCCAGGCTTCATCCTTGCGCGTGGGGAGAGCAAGCAGGGTCACGCCGCGGTCACCTCGGCCCCAAGCACTTCTGAATAGCCTTCGCTTTCGAGCTGCAGCGCCAGTTCCGGGCCGCCCGACTTGACGATCCGGCCGGCGGCCAGAACATGGACGAAGTCCGGCTTCACATAGTCGAGCAGGCGCTGATAATGGGTGATCAGCAGCACCGCCTTGTCGGGCTTGCGCATGATCGCGTTGATGCCCGCGCCGACGGTCTTGAGCGCGTCGATGTCGAGGCCCGAGTCGGTTTCGTCGAGGATCGCGAGCTTGGGATCGAGGATCCCCATCTGCACCATTTCGGCGCGCTTCTTCTCACCGCCGGAAAAGCCGACATTCACCGGGCGCTTGAGCATTTCCATGTCGAGGCCCAGCAGTCCGGCCTTTTCCTTGGCCAGCTTGATGAATTCGCCGCCGTTCAGCTCCTTCTCGCCGCGCGCGCGGCGCTGCGAATTGAGGCTTTCGCGCAGGAACTGCAGGTTGGAAACGCCGGGGATCTCGACCGGATATTGGAAGCCCAGAAAAAGCCCGGCAGCGGCGCGCTCATGCGGGTCCATGGCGAATAGGTCTTCACCCTCGAAGGTCGCGGTGCCGCCGGTCACGTCATAGTTCGGACGGCCACCCAGCGTGTAGGCGAGGGTCGACTTGCCGGCGCCGTTCGGCCCCATGATCGCGTGGATTTCGCCCGCATTGATCTGGAGCGACAGGCCCTTGAGGATCGCCTTGCCGTCGATTTCGTTGGTGAGATTGTCGATCGTCAGCATCTTGTCTTTAGTCCTTGTGCGCGCGCTGGAGCGTCCGCGCGGTCCAGAAGGCCATGTCGCGCACGTCGCCCGGCGCGGGGAAGAGCGTGTCGATATGGCGCTTGATCGGCATATAGGGCCACCAGTCGGCGTCCGGTTCGGGCGCGCCCTTTTCCAGCAGCGCGACGACGAATTCGCTGACCGGGCCCATGCGGGCAAGGTTGGGTGCCTTCGCCTTGTGGAAGGCCTTGTCGGTGCGCAGCTTCTCGGTCATGGCGACGTCGCCCTTCTCCAGCGCATCGCGGCATTCGGTCTGATAGGCGTCGAGATCGCCGAAATCCTTGACGGCGCGGGTCTGCAACTCGCCGTCTTCCAGCTCATAATCCTCGGTCAGGATGCGGATCGCGGCGGTCCATGCCTGGCCATTGCCGACATCCTCCGCGAAATCGGCGAGGGCATCCTGGATATCGTCTTCGTCGCTCAATTGTCCGTCCTTCAAAATCTCAAATTCATCGATCGTCAAAACCAGATGCTATGCATCCGCTTGAGAAATGCTTCATCCGAAACGGGGAAACCGGAGGCATCGCCGATCACAGAATCAATACCGCATTCCGGACACATGGCTGTGCCGCCATCATCCACCCAATCATCTATCCGGGCAGCAGGGAAATTGGTGCAGCAGTAAAAGCAACCAGCCACATTACTGGCTTCCAGCTCCTGCCGATGATTAGCGCTATGAACATGCGCCTCCACCTCGGCTCCACCCTGTCGCTTTAGCTCAGCAAGCCGGGCAGCCACTGCATCCGACGCCCCTGTCACCCCACGCTGCCTTCCAGGCTGATGCCCAGCAACTTCTGCGCCTCGACAGCGAATTCCATCGGCAGTTGCTGCAGCACTTCCTTGGCGAAGCCGTTGACGATCAGGCTGACCGCGCTTTCCTGATCCAGGCCGCGCTGCATCGCGTAGAAGAGCTGGTCGTCGCTGATCTTGCTGGTGGTCGCCTCATGCTCGATCTGGGCGCTGGGATTGCGCACCTCGATATAGGGCACGGTGTGGGCGCCACACTGGTCGCCTAGCAGCAGGCTGTCGCATTGGGTGAAGTTGCGCACGCCCTCCGCACCCGGCGCGACGCGCACGAGGCCGCGATAGGTGTTGTTGGAGCGGCCGGCCGAGATGCCCTTCGACACGATGGTCGAGCGGCTGCCCTTGCCATTGTGGATCATCTTGGTGCCGGTGTCGGCCTGCTGCAGATTGTTGGTAAGCGCGACCGAGTAGAATTCGCCGACGCTATTCTCGCCGTTCAGCACGCAGGACGGATATTTCCAGGTGATGGCGGACCCGGTTTCCACCTGGGTCCAGCTGACCTTGCTATTGCGACCTTGGCAGAGCGCGCGCTTGGTCACGAAATTATAGATGCCGCCCTTGCCATTCTCGTCACCGGGATACCAGTTCTGGACGGTGCTATACTTGATCTCCGCATCGTCGAGCGCGACCAGTTCCACCACGGCGGCGTGGAGCTGATTCTCATCGCGCATCGGCGCGGTGCAGCCTTCGAGATAGGAGACATAGGCGCCATCATCCGCGACGATCAGCGTGCGCTCGAACTGGCCGGTATTTTCCGCATTGATGCGGAAATAGGTCGACAGCTCCATCGGGCAGCGAACGCCCTTGGGGATGTAGACGAAGGTGCCGTCGGAGAAGACCGCGCAGTTCAGGGTAGCAAAATAATTGTCGTGCATCGGCACGACCTTGCCCAGCCACTTCTTTACGAGGTCGGGAAATTCGCGCACCGCTTCGCTGATCGAGCGGAAGATGACGCCCGCTTCCTCCAGCTCCTTGCGGAAGGTGGTGGCAACCGAGACCGAGTCAAACACGGCGTCGACCGCGATCTTGCGGCTGCCCTTCACGCCGGCGAGCATTTCCTGCTCGGCGATGGGAATGCCCAGCTTTTGATAGGTGGCAAGAATCTCGGGATCGACCTGATCCAGCGAATCCAGCTCCACCTTCTTCTTGGGTTCGGCGTAATAATAGGCGTCCTGATAGTCGATCGGCGGGACGTTGAGCTTGGCCCAGTCCGGCGCTTCCATCTTCTGCCACATGGCGAAGGCCTTCAGGCGCCAGTCGAGCAACCATTGCGGCTCGTTCTTCTTGGCCGAGATGAAGCGGACCGTATCCTCGTTCAGGCCCTTGGGCGCAAAATCCTGCTCGATCGCCGACGACCAGCCATGCTCATAGGTGGAGGCGCGCTCGGCGGCCTCCAGCGCTTCCTGATTACGGACGGTGCTCACTTCTTCAGTCATGCCATTTCTCGTGTCAGGCTGGCGATGGTCACGTTCGCGAGCGCTTCGCGGATCGCGTTGTTCGCCAGATTCATGTGCGGACGGATGCGGCAATCCTGTTCCAGATTGCAGTCATGCGCCCCCTGTTCGCTGCATGCGGTCATGGCGATGGGGCCTTCGACCGCCTCCACCACGTCCGCCAGGGTGATCGTCGCGGGCGGGCGCGACAGACGCACGCCGCCACCGGTGCCCCGGCTCGATTCGAGCAGACCCGCCGCCGACAGCCGGCTCACCAGCTTCTGCGCGGTGGGCAGCGGGATGCCGGTTTCGGCGCTGAGCGTGGTCGCGTTCATCTTGGCCGCACCGCAGTGGCGGGCGGCGGCAGACATCAGCACGACGGCATAATCGGCAAAGCTCGATAATTTCATGCGTGTTGCGAACCATTCTCAAATCGGATCGAATCAATCCGATTGGGCATGTGGTCCCACTCGCCCCCGGAATCAAGGCATTTTTCCTACCTTGGGAGTCTGTTTGGAAAATGCGCGAAAGAGCGCATTTTCAGAGCCGCACCAGCCCACACCCCCACCCGGCCGCCCAGACATGATACCCTGATGGGCGGCCGGGTGGGGTTCAAACGAGTCGCGTGCCTCGTTTGAAGGCCGGTACAGATACGCCAAAGGCGCATTCCAAATAGCGATCAACTCAGCCGGTTGAGCACCGCGACATCGCCGCCCAGTGTGCGGCGGAGCAGAGTGAGCTGGACCACGGCGGTCGGCTCGGTCTGAAGCTGGTGCGGGGTCATGCCGATGAAATGCTTGATCTCGCGGATGAAATGCGACTGGTCGTAGAAGCTGCCATCGTCGCACAGGGCCTGCCAGCTTTCATGGTCGAGCGCGATCCGCGCGCTGCAGCGCAGGGCACGATATTTGCGGGCGAGCAGCTTGGGCGGGGCGCCATAGAGTTTGTTGGTGATGCGGGCGAGTTGGCGCGGCGACAATTCGGTCATTTCGCTGAGCACCTCGATCCGCGGCGATCCTTCGCCGATCAGCCAGCTGTCGATCGCCCGCAGGATCGCCCAGGTCGCTTCGGGCAGCGGCTTGATCCGTTCGGCGAGGAAGGACCAGGTGAGCGCGGCCATGGCGTCGCCATCCTCCATGCGCTGCAACTGGGCGAGCAGGTCGAGAAAGCCGTCATCCCGCTCCGCCGCCAGATCGCACAGGCCATCAGCCAGCTTGTCGGCGTCGCCGCCATGCAGCGCCAGCCAGCCGGCCGGCAGCAGCGACACGCCCAGCAGCCGGGTCGGCGCATCCAGTTCGAAGCGGGTCGCGCCCTGCGTGGGGCCGATCAGGCCGACGACGGGGGGCCGCTGCACCGATCCATCCTGGAAATGATAGCGCCCATCGCCCCGCAGCATCAGCCGCAACTGCGCGACATCGGCGCGGGTGACGTCGGCATAATGGTCTGCCGCCACGGAAAATATGTAGAGCGAGCCGAAATAGGGTCGGACCTTTTCCGGCGGGGTGAAATAGCGCAAGCGGACCGGGCCCTGTTCGGCATCCACCGAATAGGACAATGGCCCGCGATTATCCGGCACCACCCCCCGCGCCGCACTCAGCGGCAGATCCCAATGTTGCGGCCCCATAGTTTCACCCCAGTGGCGGCATTATGAGCGCGGCCAACGACCGTGCAAGAGCCATGACGTCACCATGACGATTTTTCGCCACAGCGTTGCAACAAAAAAATGACCCGGCAGCTTTCACTGCCGGGTCAGGAAAAGGTCTCATCAGCCAAAATGGCCTAGAGCCTTCGGGTCGCAAGACGGCTTTAAGCCCGAATCGGTGGAAGATTATTGGACAGATCGGACATCTGACGACCGAAAAGGATCGCATTCATGACGTTTTCTGTCATGAAATGACGCAAGGGAATATGTTGTTGCAATAACGCAACACGACTCGACCTGCGCAGGCACCGCTGGCATAGCGCGGCCATGTCCTATCGCCTGATCCGTCCGCTCTTCTTCTTCGCGCTCGATGCCGAGCGCGCCCATAATCTGTCGATCGCGCTGCTGCGGATGATGCCGACCCCGGCACCGCTGAAGGCCGACCCGATGCTGGCGCAGACGGTGGCGGGCATCGCCTTTCCCAATCCGGTGGGTCTGGCGGCGGGCTATGACAAGGATGGCCGGGTCGCGCACAAGATGCATGGGCTGGGCTTCGGCTTTGCCGAACTGGGCACGCTGACCCCGCTGGCACAGCCGGGCAATCCCCAGCCGCGCCTGTTCCGGCTGGTCGAGGACCGGGCCGTTATCAATCGCTTCGGCTTCAACAATGGCGGCCAGGGCGCCGCCGCCGACCGCATCGCCCGCTATCGCCGGCCGGTGGGTGAGGGTCCGGTGATCGGCATCAATATCGGCGCGAACAAGGAAGCGACGGCCGCCGGGCGCGCCAATGCCGATTATGCCACCGGCGTTACCTGCATGGCGCCGCTGGCCGATTATCTGACCGTCAATATCTCCTCGCCCAATACGCCGGGGCTGCGCGCGCTGCAGGGCCGGGCAGCGCTGGACGATCTGCTGGGCGCGGTGATGGCGGCACGGCCCGAAGGTGGCCCGCCGATCTTCCTGAAGGTCGCCCCCGATCTGGAGCCGGCCGATATCGAGGATATTGCCGCCGCCTGCATCGACCATCGGATCGACGCGCTGATCGTGTCGAACACCACCATCACCCGCCCGGCGCTGCAATCGCCCCATGCGAGCGAGACCGGCGGCCTGTCGGGCGCGCCGCTGACCGACCTGTCGCTAGGCAAGCTCAAGGATTTCCGCCGGCTGCTGGGCGACCGGTTGCCGCTGATCGGCGTCGGCGGCATCGCCAATGCGGAGCAGGCCTATGCCCGCATCCGTGCCGGCGCCTCGCTGGTGCAGGTCTATAGCGCGCTGGTCTATGAAGGCCCCTATCTCGCCAGGCGGATCAATGATGGCCTGAAGGCGCTGATGGCGCACGATGGCGTGCGGCATATCGGCGACGTGGTGGGGATCGACGCCTGATCCGTCCTTCCCGGACATGATCGAAACAAGACGGGTTGCGAAACGAAATGCGAGCTTTAGGGTGCCGGCCATGACCTCCCGCCTGACCGGCCTGCTGGCCCCCTTCGCCCTGATTGCCCCCCTTGCCCTGGCGCCCGCGACCGTACTGGCGCGCGAGCCGGTGGCGTTAAATGCCACCGTGTCCGCCGCCGATCCGCGCGCGGCCGCGGCAGGGCAGGAAATATTGCGCAAGGGCGGCAGCGCCACCGACGCGGCGATCGCGATGATGCTGGCGCTGAATGTGGTCGAGCCGCACAACAGTGGCATCGGCGGCGGCGGCTTCCTGATGCATCATGATGGCGCGAGCGGCGTGCTGGAATCGATCGACGGGCGCGAGACCGCGCCGGCCGCTGCCCGGCCCGACCGCTTCATGGGCGCCGACGGCAAGCCCCTGCCCTTCGTCCAGGCCTGGCCGGGCGGCTATTCGGTCGGCGTGCCTGGCAATCTGCGCATGGCGTGGGAAGCCCACAAGAAATGGGGCAAGCTGCCCTGGGCCGACCTGTTCCAGCCCGCGATCCGGCTGGCCGACGATGGCTTCCAGCTGGGCGAGCGCACCGCCACGGCGCTGAAGGCGTTGCAGAATATCTGGGCCGATTTCCCCGAGATCCGCAGCTATTACTGGATCGACGGGCAGTTGCCGGCGGTCGGCACGACGCTGAAGAACCCGCCGCTCGCCGCCCTGTTCAAGCGGATCGCGGCGGAAGGGCCGGACGCCTTCTATCTGGGCGAGAATGCGCAGGCGATCGCCAAGGCGGTCACCAATGCGCCCCGCAATCCGGTGCCGATGACGACCGACGATCTGGCCAATTACCAGGTCAAGGAGCGCAAGCCGGTATGCGGCCACTATCGCGTCTATACGGTGTGCGGCATGGGCCCGGCGTCGGCCGGCGGCATCACCGTGCTGCAGGTGCTGGGCATGGTCGAGCGCTTCCCGCTGGCGCAGTGGGGCAAGGATGATCCGCGCTCCTGGCACGTCATCGGCGAAGCGATGCAGCTGGCCTATGCCGACCGTGACACCTGGCTGGGTGACCCCGAATTCGTCCATGTGCCGATCGCCGGGCTGATCGATCCCGCTTATTTGAAGCAGCGGTCGGGCGAGATCCGGCTGAACAAGGCGCTCAATTCCTATAAGCCCGGCCTGCCCGCCGGGGCGCAGCCGCGCACCAGCGCCCTGCCCCAGCCGGAAAGCGGCACCAGCCATTTCGTCGCGGTGGACCGCAATGGCGACATCGCCGCCTGGACGTCGACGATCGAGAGCTTCTTCGGCAGCCAGCTGGTCGCCAATGGCGTGGTGCTGAACAATGAGCTGACCGATTTCAGCTTCACGCCCGAGAAAAATGGCGCGCCGGTCGCCAACCGGGTGGAACCGGGCAAGCGACCGCTATCGTCGATGTCGCCGACGATCGTCTATGACGACAAGGGCATGCCGATCTTCACCGTCGGCGCCGCCGGCGGCAAGACCATCATCATGCAGGTCGCCAAGGCGCTGATCGCCCATTTCGACTGGGGCCTGTCGGCGCAGGATTCGATCGCGCTGGGGCTGGAATTCTTCAATGGTGACGGGCTGGTGCTGGAACAGGGCACGTCGCTGGAAGCGATGAAGGGACCGCTGGAAAAACTGGGCCACCGCGTCACCATCTCGCGCCTGGGCCTCAAGGCCAATGCCGCCGAGCGGACCGCCGACGGCCACTGGATCGGCGCCGCCGACCCGCGCAGCCCCGGCGTATCGCTGCAGGAATAAGGCAGGCAATCATGGCGAGCGCAGCGTCGCGCTCGCCAGTCGCGCGTCAGGCGCCCTTCTTGAGGTCGAGCCCGGCGACGTTGAATTCGAACGGGAAGCGCTGATCCTTGGGGCCGACGGCGAGGTCAACCTTCAGGCTCTTCGCCTTGGCGATCGCCTCATAGGCATTTTGCGAAGGCATGATCTCGATCCCGTCCTTCGCTTCGGTCATGCGGCCCTTCCAGCGATGGGCCTTGCCGTCATCGGTGGTGGCATCGACCGCGCAGTCGGACAGGTCGCACTGGAAGGGCGCGCCGACCAGCTTCACCGTCACCGTCTTTTCGCCGTTGGACATGGGCTGGACCATCAGCACCGAGAAGGTGTCGGCGGCGGTCATGGTCTGCACGCTGTTGGCGCTGCCGATATAGGCGACCTTCTGGCCGGCGCCGGCGGTTTCATATTTCCAGACCTGGCCGATCTGATCGCGCTGGGTCGGTTCCTTCTTGTCCCCGCCCGAACAGGCGGCCAGCAGGCCGAGCATGGCGAGGGGCATGATATGGCGCATTGTCGCATTCTCCTTGTCAGGCAAGAACGCGGGGATGCGCGGGAGTTTCCGTCAGGCGTAGCGGGCCGCGGTCTCGCGGATCAGGGCGATCATGTTGGGAATGCCCTGGGTGCGGTTGGAGCTGAGCTGGTTCTTGAGGTCGAAAGGAGCCAGCGCGCCCTCGATATCGGTCGCGCCGATCTCTGTTGGGGCGCGATCCTGCACGGTCAGCAGCACCAGCGCGATGATCCCCTTGGTGATGGCGGCATTGCTGTCGGCGAGAAAATGGAGCCGGCCGTCATCCAGCACCGTGGGATAGACCCAGACCGCCGCCGAACAGCCCCGCACCAGCGTCATATCGGTCTTGAGCGCGTCGGGCATATCCTCCAGCCCCCGGCCGAGATCGATCAACAGGCGATAGCGATCATCGGCGTCGAGAAATTCATATTCTTCCTGGAGGTCGGCCAGAACGGGCATCGGGGCGGGCTGATCGGTCATGCCGCCCATATAGGGGGAAAAGCGGTGCGGGAAAGCCCGAAACCGGTCCCCAAGCGGAGGGACGCGGCTTCGCCCCTGGCTCAGCCTGGCCCTTCGACTTCGCTCAGGGCGAACGGAGAAGGGCCGTTACAGATCGACGCCGGCGGCGATGGCTTCGAGCTTGCGGATGCGTTCCTTGAGGTCGGCGACCTCGATCCGGGCGGCGGCCGAGGGCGGCGCGGCTTCCTCGCTGCGGCGGCTCAATTCCGCGCGCTTGAGGTCGAGCCAGCCGTTCCAGCCGCGCAGCGACGCGAAGGCGACGATGGTGAGGCCGGCGAGGCCGGCGGTGGCCATGGTGAGGTAGAAGAGGGGATCCTGCATGATGTCCTCCCTGTGTCCTTTGCCGCGATCAGTCGCGGTCCTTGAGCTTCTCGAATTCGCGCTCCAGCGCGGTCGAACTGTCGGTGGCGAGCCGTTCCAATACGGCAACCCGGTCCTTGAGCGCCTTCACTTCGGCGCGGAGGCGTTCGGCCTCCGGATCGGGACCGCGCTGGATGAAATCCTCGCCCTTGTGGCGGCGCACGACGCCATATTTGGCGCGGACGACGCTGGCGATGGCGGTGATCGCGACGATGGCGACGACCATTTCAAACGGATTCATGTTTGTCCTCCCTTGAGGCGCGCGGGGCGATCAGTTCGCCGGGCCGCGCAGCCGCTCGATTTCGCGATTGAGCTGATGGCTTTCGTCGGTGACGATCCGCTCGACCACGGCGAGCCGGTCCTTCATCGAGCCGATTTCGGCGCGCAGCTGGGCATTTTCCTGGCTGATCAGCTTGATGCGCTCGACCAGTTCCTCATTCTTCTGCGGATAGACCGCCTTGCCCCAGCTATTTTCCAGCGGATAGCCGTTGCGGACGCGCAGCCAGGTGGTGAAGATCCACCCGCCGATCGCCATTGCCCCGATCAGAAGCCCGCCGCCGATGATCCACGGCAGGTTGGGCATGACGAAGGCGTCTACCATGTCGGTCTTGTTCATGTCCTTTACTCCCCTTGCCGGCCAGCGTCAGCGCAGCGCGTCGATGTCGCGCGCGGTCCGGGCGGCGGGATCGGTAGCGATCCGTTCGAGGACTGCGATGCGTTCTTCGAGGCGGCTGATGCGGCCAGTCAGCTTTTCGTTTTCACTTGAAAGTAGTTCGATTTTTCGACCGGCGTCGGGATCTGTTCGATGAACGGTGCCGGTCCATTCATTTTCAACCGGATAGCCGTGCCGGGCACGGACCCAGGTGGTGAACATCCAGCCCAGCGTCGACATGGCGATGATGGCCAGAACGAAGGTCGGTCCTGCGAAATTCATGGCCTTGAACTCCCCGTTATTGCTGCCCTGTCCTGGCGATGTCTCAGCGCAGGCTGTCGATCTCGTCGGCGAGGCGCGTGTTGCGGCTGGTATAATAGACCTCGATGTCGGCGAGGCGGCGGTCGATGTCGCGGAACTTGGAGCGGACGTCGCGGGTGGAGCGCGCCGGATTGGTGCGCACGCCCTGCCAGAATTTCTCGTCGTCCCGATCCGAATAAAGGCCCTGGGGCTTGGCATCGGCGAAATAGGCGGCGGCGAAATAGGCGATCAGCGTCCAGGGGAAGGCGCCCATGAGGGTCACCAGCACCGCGCCGACCCGGACCCAGACCACGTCGATCCCGGTATAGTCGGCGATGCCGGAGCACACGCCCATCCACTTGCCATTCTGCTTGTCGAGATAGAATTTGGTGCGGCGGGCGCTCATGTCAGTTCCTCCGGTCGAAGTCGTAATTATCGTCCTGTGCCGGACGTTGCGGGCGGAAGTCGGGATTGTCGGCTGCGACGATCCGTTCGACCGTCTGCAGCCTGTCTTCGAGACGGCGGGCGAGCAGGTGGAGTTCATCCAGCAGCCGCTCATCCTCGTCGGTGATCTTGGGCGCCTGCTTCCACTTGGTGACATAGTGGAAGATCAGCCAGGGCATGCCGATGAACAGCATGCCGCAGACCATGATAGGCAAGAAGACGTCTTCCATGGGATCAGGCTCCCTTGTTCATGCTGGCCTTGAGCGCGGCGAGATCGGCATCGACCTTGTCGGCCGACTTCAGCTCCGCGATTTCCTCTTCCAGCGTCTTGGGCTGCGCGCCCAGGCCCATGGCATCGGCGCGGCCTTCGGCCATGTCGACGCGGCGTTCGAGCATGTCGAAGCGGGCAAAGGCTTCGTTGACCTTCTCGCCGGCATAGGCTTCACGCACCCGCAGGCGGTTCTGCGCGCTTTCCATGCGGCTGACCAGGCTGTTCTGGCGGGCACGCGCCTCGCGCAGCTTGCCCTGCAGCTTGGCGATATCCTCTTCCGACGCCTTCAGCGCCTCGTCCAGCCCCTCGATCTCGTGGGAGAGATGCTCGGCCATGTCGGCGGCCTTCTGGCGTTCGACCAGGGCAGCCTTGGCGAGGTCCTCGCGGTCCTTGCTGAGGGCAAGCTGCGCCTTTTCGGTCCAGCCATCCTGCAGCGCCTGCAGCTTGCCGATGTGGCGACGCATTTCCTTCTGATCGGCGATCGTGCGGGCGGCGGACGCGCGCACCTCGACCAGCGTCTCCTCCATTTCGAGGATGATCATGCGGATCATCTTCGCCGGGTCTTCGGCCTTGTCGAGCAGGTCGGTGACATTGGCGGCGATGATGTCTCGGGTGCGGGAGAAAATACCCATTTTAACGGTGCTCCTGGTCTTCTCTTCAAGGGGGCCGGGGCGGACGAGAGGGGGCATTTCCGCCCCGGCCTGGGTCGTGCGGCCTTACGCCAGATAGCGCAGGGTCGCGGGGGTATCCTGGGTCGCGAGGACCGGGGCTTCGCTGGCGCGGGCCGGGCCGACCGCCGAAAGGATCATGGTCGATCCGAACAGGACGGCGGCAATGGCGACCGACATCAGTTGACCGATTTCGCGAACGCTGTTGCTGTTCTTTTCCATCTTCAACACTCCTTGAACCTGGCCTTCTAAAGGTGCCGCCTGTCTGTGCAGCGGCTTCGTTCCCAACATTGCAGAGGCCGTGCCAATTTTTGAAAAGCGCAGAAAACAGCCGTTTTTTGATGATTTGGCACGGCTGCGCAAAGATTTCACTTGCTGAAAGTTGGGAAATTTCCCCATATTTTGGCGCATGGAGAAAAATACCCAGTTTGTCGGCCAGTCGCTGGCCTTTCTCGACGCCGTCGAACTGGCCGGGCGGGCCGCCGAACTCAATCGCCCGGTGCTGGTGATCGGCGAACGCGGCACCGGCAAGGAGCTGATTGCCGAGCGCCTGCATCATCTGTCGCCACGCTGGGGCGAGCCGCTGATCGTGATGAACTGCGCTGCCCTGCCCGAGACGCTGATCGAGGCGGAATTGTTCGGCCATGAACAGGGCGCCTTCACCGGCGCGACCAAGGCGCGGCCGGGCCGGTTCGAGGAGGCCGATGGCGGCACCCTGTTCCTGGACGAACTGGGCACCTTGTCGATGGCGGCGCAGGAACGGCTGCTGCGCGTGATCGAATATGGCGAAGTGACGCGGATCGGATCGTCGCGGCCGGTGATGGTCGATGTCCGCATCGTGGCCGCCACCAACGAGGATCTGCCCGCCGCCGCCGATGCCGGGCGCTTCCGCCCCGATCTGCTCGACCGGCTGAGCTTCGAGGTCATCACCCTGCCGCCGCTGCGCGCGCGCGAAGGCGACATAACGGTATTGGCCGACCATTTCGGCCGGCGCATGGCAGCGGAACTCAACTGGCCGCAATGGCCGGGTTTTTCCGCCGCCTGCGCAGCCGAGCTGGAAGGCCATGGCTGGCCGGGCAATGTGCGCGAACTGCGCAATGTGGTGGAGCGGGCAGTCTATCGCTGGCCCGAGCCGGGGCGGCCGATCTCGTCCATTGTGTTCGACCCCTTCGCCTCGCCCTGGAAACCGCGCCCGCTGATGCCGGGAGCCGCCGCGCCGTCAGCGGAAAATGCGGCACCGGCACCTGCGGCTGCATCGGTGATGAACGGGCATGGCGATGTCACCGATCTCAAATCGGCGGTCGACGCGCATGAGGCGGCGATCGTGCGGGCGGCGCTGGAGCGGTTCCGCTATAATCAGCGGGCGACCGCCAAGGGGCTGGGCCTGACCTATGACCAGTTGCGCCATTGCATGAAGAAACATGGGCTGAGCGCGGGATAGGGCGGCACGAGGCCGCCCCACCGGATAGTTTTTTTTAACGGGTCGGGACGGGTTCCGGGCCCGAATAATCATAGAAGCCCCTGCCGGTCTTGCGGCCATACCAGCCGGCCTCGACATATTTGACCAGCAGCGGCGCCGGGCGATATTTGGGGTCGCCGGTGGTGGTGAGGAAGACGTTGAGGATTTCGAGGGCGGTGTCGAGGCCGACGAAATCGAGCAGGGTCAGCGGCCCCATCGGATGGTTGAGGCCGAGCTTGCAGCCCTGATCGATATCGGTGACGCTGCCGACGCCCTCACCCAGCACGAACACCGCCTCGTTCAGCATCGGCAGCAGGATGCGGTTCACCACGAAGCCCGGCGCGTCGAAGGCATGGACCGTGGTCTTGCCGATCTTCGCGGCGAACCCCTCGACCGCGGCGACCGTTTCGGGCGACGTGGCGAGGCCGCGAATGACCTCGACCAGCACCATCACCGGCACCGGATTGAAGAAATGGACGCCGACGAAGCGGCTGGCATCGGGCGCGGCCTGGGCGAGGCGGGTGATCGGGATGGACGAGGTGTTGGTGGCAAGGATGGCGTCGGGCGCCAGGATCTTGCCGACATTGGTGAAGATGGTGCGCTTGACCTCTTCGCGCTCGGTCGCGGCCTCGATCACCAGCTGGGCGCCGGCGAGCGGCGCGATCTCGCCGACCGGGGTGATGCGGGCAAGGGCGGCATCGGCGTCGGCCTGGCTGATCTTTTCCTTCTCGACCGCGCGGGCCAGCAGCTTGGCGATGCCGGCCTTGCCCTTTTCGGCGCGGGGCAGGTCGATGTCGGACAGGATCACGTCATAGCCGGCCTGGGCGGCGACCTGGGCAATGCCCGCCCCCATCTGGCCGGCGCCGATCACGCCCACGGTCTTGATGTCGGTCATGTCCCATTCTCCTCACCAAATGTTCGTTCCAGTCACCCCTACCGACAAGTAAGGCCGCGCGCCAAGCCCCTTCGCGGGCGGCGAACGGGCCATCGCGACGGATGGATGGTTCGCCCGCGCTATTTTCCGCCTTTGCGCGAACCGCACGCCATGCTTAATAGCCGCCCATGCCCCTTGCCGATCCCCTGCCAGCGCCCGCATCCGGACGGTTCATCGCCGCCGTGCATCATTTCCCGCTGCGCATCTATTTCGAGGATACGGACCTGTCGGGGCTGGTCTATCACGCCAATTATCTGCGCTATATGGAGCGCGCCCGGTCCGACATGCTGCGCATCGCCGGCATCGACCAGCGCGCCAATCATGAAGGCGGCGAAGGCGTCTATGCCGTCACCGACCTGAAACTCGCCTATCGCCGTCCCGCCCGGCTGGACGATGACCTGATGGTCGTCAGCCAGGTGATGGAGGTGCGGGCCGCCAGCTGCGTCATTCAGCAAAGAGTCATGCGCGGCGAGGACATATTGACCGACGGCGTCATCACCGTCGCCTATCTGACACCCCAGGGACGACCGCAGCGCCAGCCGCGCCCCTGGATCGAGATTTTCAGCCGTTTGATGCGAGGGGAAGACATCCACCCATGAACCTGTCCATGCCTGACGTCGGCACCGCCGTTGGCGCCGCAGCCGACGCCGCCACCATTTCGCCGCTCGCCCTGTTCCTGCAGGCCGACATCGTCGTGAAGGGGGTGATGCTGGGCCTGTTGCTGGCCAGCATCTGGACCTGGGCGATCATCATCGGCTTCAGCTTCACCCTGCGCAAGGCGAGCAAGCAGAGCCGCGCGTTCGAGGCGGATTTCTGGAAGGCGGACGATATCGACCGTTTCTATGAAGCCCGCGGCAAGGCCGAATTCCCGGCCGCCAAGGTGATGGCCGCCGGCGTCACCGAATGGCGCCGCTCCACCGCGCAGAAGGTGATCGACCGCGACGGCACGCGCGACCGGCTGGCCACCAGCATGTCGAGCACGATCGCGGCCGAGGTCGACCGGCTGTCGGACCGGCTGAACATCCTGGCGACGGTCGGTTCGGTCGCACCGTTCGTCGGCCTGTTCGGCACCGTGTGGGGCATCATGCGCGCCTTCACCTCGATCGCCGCCGCGCAGAACAGCTCGCTCGCCGTCGTGGCGCCGGGCATTGCCGAGGCCTTGTTCGCGACCGCGATCGGCCTGTTCGCCGCCATCCCGGCGGTGATCGCCTACAACCGGTTCAGCCATGGCATCAACCGGATGGAATCGCGCCTCAACCGCTTTGCCGATGGCTTCTACGCGACGCTGAGCCGCGAGCTTGAGGCCCAACGCTGATGGCGATGTCTGGTCCTCCGTCCGGTCGGCGCGGGCGCAATCGCGCGCCGATGGCAGACATCAACGTGACGCCGCTGGTCGACGTCATGCTGGTGCTGCTGATCATCTTCATGGTGACCGCGCCGCTGCTGGTGACCGGCGTGCCGGTCAACCTGCCCGAGACGCGCGCCAAGGGGCTGGACCAGGATGCCAAGCCGACCGTGGTGTCGATCGATCGCGACGGCGCCATCTATGTCGACGAAGACGTGGTCAGCGACGCCGACCTGCCCGACCGGCTGGCCGAGATCGTGTCGGCCAATGCCGGCAAGCCCGATGCGCCGCAGATCTTCCTGCGGGCGGACACGGCGCTGGATTATGGCCGGGTGATGCGGGTGATGGGCGAGCTCAACCGGGCCGGCCTCAACAAGGTGGCGCTGGTCAGCACCGGCGGGCAGGACGGCGCCGACGATGTCAGCGCAGGTTCAGAATAGGGGCCATAGGTCAAACCGATGGAACGCGCGGAAAAAATCGGCCTTGGCGTTGCGACGGCAGGACATGTCCTGCTGTTCGGCCTGCTGTCGGCCGGGTTCCTGGCGACGCCCAATCCGCTGAAGCTGAACAGCCCGCCGATGGATGTCAGCCTGGTGGACGAAGTGGCGCTGCAATCGACCGCGCCGCGCATCTCGACCGAGCCGCCACCGCCCAGCGTCGCGCCTGAGAAGGGCCCGACCGAGGACGCTGCGCCCGCTGCCCAGCCCGAGCCGGCACCCGTGCCCGAGCCGACCCCGGCGCCGCCCAAGCCAAAGCCGGTCCCGCCCAAGGAAGTCGCGAAACCCGCGCCGCCCAAGCCGAAGCCAACGCCGCCGAAGAAGGAAACGCCCAAGGCCGCACCCAAGCCCAAGCCGGCCCCTGAAAAGCCAGCGGAAAAGCCCAAGGCGAAGCCGGCGCCGGAGAAGCCCAAGGCTGCGGCCGCCGCGCCGGCCAAGGCCAGCGCCAAGCCCGCACCCAAGGCCGCCAAGCCGGCGGCCGCATCGGGATCGGGCAAGGCCGCGGCCAAGCCCAAGGGATCGCTGCTGGGCAATGATTTCCTCAAAGGCATCGACACCAGCGCCGACGCACCGCGTAAACCCGCCGCCGCACCGCAGGCCGCCGCCATGGGGCCGCAGCAGAAGGCCGCGCTGGATGCCGAGATCCGCCGGCAGCTCAAGCCCAACTGGCGCCCGCCGTCAGGCGCGGACGCCGATCAGCTGGTGACCCTGCTGGAAGTGCGGCTGGACAAGAATGGCGCAGTGATCGGCACGCCCGAAGTGATCGACCAGCTGGGCGTCACCGCCAGCAACCGGCCCCAGGCCAAGCTGCATGCGGAACGCGCGATCCAGGCGGTCAAACTGGCATCGCCCTTCCGCAATTTGCCGCCCGAATATTATGAACAATGGAAATGGCTGCGGCCACTCCGCTTTGACGCGAGGCTGACCCGATGACGACGACCCTGCTCCGCCGCCTGGCCGCGGCGACCGCCGCCCTGCTCGCCTTCACCGCCATGCCCGCGCTGGCGCAGCTGTCGGTCGACGTGACCGGCGATATCGACAGCAACCTCAAGATCGCCGTGCCCGCCCTGCCGGCGCAGCAGGATGTGGCGACCCCGGCCGGCACCGCCAATGAACTGGGCCGCAAGATCGCCGAGGTGATCGCCACCGACCTCAAGGGATCGGGCCTGTTCGATCCGTCCGGCCCGGCCGGCATGCCGACGCTCGCTTTCCCGGAAGTGACCAATCCCGTCTACGACAAATGGGGCGCCTATCAGGCGCTGGTGCAGGGCTTTGTCCGCACCACCGGCGGCGAGGCGGACATCACCGTCGGCTGCTACCTCTACGACGTGGCGCTGAAGCAGGAATTGACGCGCCAGGGCTATGTCGTCGCGCCGCGCGACTGGCGCCGGGCCGCGCATAAATGCGCCGACGCCATCTATGCCCGGCTGTCGGGCGAGAGCCCCTTCTTCGACAGCCGGATCGCCTATATCGCCGAGAGCGGCCCCAAGGATAACCGCGTCAAGCGCCTCGCCATCATGGATTCCGATGGCGCCAACCACCGCTTCATCACCAATGGCCAGTCGATCGCGCTGACCCCGCGCTTTTCGCCCGATTACAAGTCGATCGTCTATGTGAGCTATCTGGGCAGCCGGGTGCGGATCTATGTCTATGACATCGGCACCGGGCAGCAGCGGCTGGTGACCGAAAGCAACAACACGACCTTCGCGCCGCGCTGGTCGCCCGATGGCCGCAACATCCTGTTCTCGATGGCGGTGTCGGGCAATACCGACATCTATCGCGTGTCCGCCCAGGGCGGCGCGCCGGTGCGCCTCACCAATTCGCCGGGCATCGATGTCGGCGGCTCCTATTCGCCCGATGGCCGCCAGATCGTGTTCGAAAGCGACCGGTCGGGCGGACAGCAAATCTATGTGATGAATGCCGACGGGTCGAACCAGCGCCGCATCAGCCATGGCGGCGGCCGCTATGCGACGCCAGAATGGAGCCCGCGCGGCGACCTCATTGCCTTCACCAAGCTGTCGGGCGATTTCAAGATCGCGGTGATGACGCCGAGCGGCGACAATGAGCGCATCCTGACCAATGGCTGGCAGGACGAGCAGCCGACCTGGTCGCCCAATGGCCGCGTGCTGCAATTCTTCCGCACCACGCCGGGTCGCCAGGGCAGCAGCCAGGTGTGGCAGGTGGACCTGACCGGCGTGAACGAACGGCGCATCCCGACACCGCTCAGTGGCTCCGACCCGGCCTGGGGTCCGTTGCTGCCATAAGTTTTCCACAGCTTTTCGACGCGATAGGGAACCCTATCGTCTTGACAGCGTAACGATTTTTACCAACCATGCTGTTGCCCGTCCGGGTGGCAGAATGGCGATATCCTTAGGAGACCCCGATGAAGATCACCCGGCCCCTGCTCATGGCAACCGCCGTCTTGGCCCTCGCCGCCTGTTCGAAGAAGCCGCCGGCCGAACTGCCGCCGGCGCCGGGTGGCAGCGACACGACCCAGACGGGCGGTCCGGTTGGCCAGACCGGCCCGGTCAAGGGCAGCCAGGAAGATTTCGTCGCGTCGGTGTCGTCCGACCGCATCTTCTTTGGCCTCGACCAATATGATGTCGATGCCGAGGATCAGGCGACACTGCAGAGCCAGGCCGCCTGGCTGCAGCAGAACCCCAATGTCCGCATCACCATCGAGGGCCATGCCGACGAACGCGGCACCCGCGATTACAATATCGCGCTGGGCGACCGTCGCGCCAATGCGGCCAAAAATTATCTCGCATCGCTGGGCATTTCGCCCAGCCGCATCAACACCGTGAGCTATGGCAAGGAACGGCCTGCGGCTCTGGGTTCGGACGAAGCAAGCTGGGCGCAGAACCGCCGCGCAGTGACCGTTACCGTCCAATATTGATCCCCGTCGGGTCGCATCTGACGGCTATGGGCCCGCCGATTTCGATCGGCGGGCCCTTATGTTTTTGGGCCGGCCGCGATGTTCGCTCCGCCTTTGCGAAATTCGTTTCCGATATGTGGGACGACCCTATATATGGGACGAAAACAGGAAGCGAAAAAACATATGCAAGATGGCGAAGAGAAGCAGGAACAGGGCGTTAAGGGCACGCAGACGCTGATGCGCGCGCTCGATATCATGGACGAGGTGATCGACGGGCCGATCCGTGCCGCCGATCTGGCCCGCAAGCTGGGCATGAGCAAGACCACCGCGCATCGGCTGGTGCAGGCGCTGAAATCGCGCGACTATCTGGCGGTGACGCGCAACGGCTTCGCGCTCGGTCCCAAGCTGTTGCAGCTGGGCGTGCTGGCCACCGAGCAGATCGACTATGTCCGCGTCGCCCGCCCGTTCATGGAATTACTGTCGGAAAAGACCGGCTTCTGCGTGTTCGTGGGCAAGCGCGAGGGCGACTGGTCGCGCCATCTGGACCGGGTAACCGGCAACCAGCGGCTGCGCGTCGCGACCGCGCCGGGCGATCGTCGTCCGGTCGCCGAAACGGGCCTGGGCAAGGCGCTGCTGCTGGACGAGGATGAAGCGACCTGGGAACGGCTCTATGTCGAGGCCAAGGGCGGCGAGGCCAGCCGCAAGCAGATCGACGCCTATATTGCAGAAATGCGGGTCCACAAGGCGCGCGGCGAAGTGCTGCATGACAGCGAACTGGGCGATGGCGTGCGGTCGATCGCCGTGCCGGTGCGCGATGCCAAGGGGCAGATCTGCGTCGCCATCTCGATCGCAAGCGCCGCCCATTATCTGACCGACGATGTTCGCCCGGCGCTGGCCGAGCAGGTGATGAAGTCGGCCGAACAGATCAGTGCGGCGGTGGGCTTCAGCGGCCAGCGCTGAATTTCCTGATCTACCGGATAAGAAAATGGGCGCGGTCACCAATGGTAACCGCGCCTGCCACATAAAAATGGAGCCTGATTCACGTCTTCGGTGAAAGCGCGAAGCGCTTCCACCTCAGACGATCAGGCTCCAAGTTTGGGGAGGACTGGAAAATTACATCCGGTAGGTCACGCCAAAGGTGAAGGTGCGGCCAATGCGGGTTTCGAACAGCGTGTCCTGACGCTGGCTGTCGATATAGAGGCGGTTCTGCTCGTCGGTCAGGTTCTGCACCTCGACGATGATCTTCAGGCGATCCGTGACATTATAGCTGGCCGACGCATCCATGTAGAAGGTCTTGGCATTGCCCTGAAGGTCGCTGCCCGGCGAGGCCGGAATGCCGCGGATGAACTTGTCGCGGAAGTTGCCGGTGGTGCGGATCGAGAATTTGTCATCCTCATAATAGAGCGTGCCCGACGCGGTGTTGGGCGACAGGCCGACCAGGTCCGCCGTGGTCGTCACGGTCGGCACGCCGTTCACGCTGGCGAGGATATAGTCGATCTTCGACGTGACGTGGGTGTAATTGGCCAGCACGCCGAAATTGCTGAAGAAGCCGTCGAGGAAGGTGAAGGGGATCTGGGCATTGAGCTCGATACCCTTGAGCTTGCCGCCCGGCGTGTTGAACGGCTGCGACACGGTGAACAGCTCATCCGGCATGGTGTTGCTGTTTTCCAGCAGAGCGTTGGGCAAGCCGAGCTGGTTGAACGGGATCTGACTGTTCACATTCTGGATGAAGCTCTTGATGTCCTTGTAGAAGAAGGCGGCCGAGAGCAGCGAACCGGGGCGGAAATACCATTCGACCGCGACGTCGAAGGTGTTGGCCCGGATCGGGTCGAGGAACGGGTTGTTGACATTGCCGACGCGGGTGACCGGATTGACGCCGCTGGTCGGGGTCAGCAGGCCGAGTTCCGGACGGGCCATGACCTTCGCGCCGGAGAAGCGGACCAGGACATTCTCGACCGGCTCGACGACGATGTTCGCCGAGGGCAGCCAATCATCATAGCTGTTGCTGGCGGCCGCGAACTGGCCGGTCAGACCCGTCGGCGAGCTGGCCTGCGCCACGGCGATATAGCCCGACGACAGCATGTCGGTCTTGACGTAGCGCACGCCGACGTCACCGCGAATGCCGAAGCCGATCGCATCGCTGAGATCGAAATTGGCCATGAGATAGCTGCTCATGACCTCTTCGCGCACGCGGCTGCGGCCGCCGCCACATTCGACGCCGCAATAGCGGACATCGTCGAAGCCGAAGGTGTCGGCCCATTTCTCGGGATCGATCGCCGCCCAGCTGGACGGGGCGCCATGGCCCCACAGCTTGTCGACGCCGGTGATGTTGGTGGTGATATCGGCCAGCGTCGTGCCGGCCGGCAGCGCCCGCACCACGGTATCGGCATTATAGGGACGCAGGAAGGTCGAGAGGAAATTGCTGCGCCGATATTGCGCGCCGCCCTTGATCGAGAAGGCGTCGCTGACCGTCCATTTGAGGTTGATGTCGGCGGTCATGTTGTCGGTGGTGTTCTTCGACGGCTTGCCCTGATAGCTGAAGCCGCCCAGCACGGTGCCGTCGGCGCGGCCCGGCGCATAGTTGAAGCTGGCAGGGTCATTGACGTCGATACCGAAGCCCAAGGTCGGGGTGGTGCCGCCCTTGCTATAGTCGATCGAGAAACCATCGGTGTCGATCGCATCCATGAAGGTCTGGAGACGCTTCTTGCCGTCCCAGATGGAGCGGTTGAAGCCGACGATGCCGCTCAGTTCCAGACTGTCGTTGAGGCGACGGCGGAAGTTGAGGTTGGCCTGCTTGAAGGTCGAAACGAAATGATCGACCAGCCCTTCGGAACGGACGTCGACGCCGTCGAACACGCCCTGGACCAGCGAGCCATTCTCGTCGAACTCGATATCGCGCACGGACGTCATCGGCTGGCCGTTATTGGCGGCCGAGCGGGCGAAGGAGATGGCGGCGATATAATTGTCGCGCCGGGTCACCTCGAACCGCGAATAGAGCATGTCGAGCGAGATGTCGGTGTCGTCGTCGGGGTTGAACTGCAGGGTCAGCGACCCGCCAATCCGTTCCTGATTCTGTTCCGAATTGAGGTAGCGCGGAATGCGCGGCAGGAAGGCGCCGCTGCCCGGCGTATTGGGCAGGTCGTCGCGACGCAGATCATAGATAGCCTGATAGGCGGCGCTGGTGCTGGTGCGCGGATTGCCGGTCGAGCAATTGAGCGCATCGGCGCCCTTGGCGGCATTGTCGGCCGGGTTCTGCGGCGCGAAGCCGACCGGCGAGCAGAAACCGCCATTGGTATTGGCCGACAGGATGTCCACCGCCGAATAGCCGACTTCGCGGATGTGCCGCTTCTGATAGGCGACCGAACCGAGGATGCCGAAGCCGCTGTCGCCGAACTTCTTCGACACCAGCAGCGAGGCACGCGGATCGACCTCCTTGGACAGTTCGTTATAGACGCCGCGCGCGGTCATCGAGAGGACGAAATCCTCCTTCTGCTCCATCGGCTTGGGCGCGCTCAGATCGACCGTCGCGCCGAGCGAACCTTCCTCGACATCGGCCGAGGGCGTCTTGCGCACCGACAGGGCCGAGAAGATTTCGGTCGGGAAGACGTTGAAGTCGAAGCTGCGGCCATTATTGCCGGCGCCGTAAATGTCCGACGAGCCGGTCTGCGACGTGCCTTCCATGCCGTTGATGCGGGTGCGGGTGAAGGCCGGGCCAAGGCCGCGGACCGAGATGTTGCGGCCTTCGCCGCCGTCGCCGCGCTGGAGCGCGATGCCCGGCACGCGCTGCATCGATTCGGCAAGGTTGGAGTCGGGGAACTTGCCGATATCTTCGGCGACGATCGAGTCGATCGCGGCGGCTTCCTGCCGCTTCATGCTGAGCGCGCTGTTGAGCGAGGCGCGGAAGCCGGTGACGACGATGTCGGCATTTTCCTGGTCGGGCTGTGCCTGCGGCGCCTGGTCCTGCGCAAAGGCCGGCGCGCCCGCCATCATGGCGACGGCCAGCGCGATCACCGACGAACGGCGCGCGGACGCAATACGGCTGTAATGCTCGATCATGACTTCCTCCCCAATGTGCCGGCCCTCGCCAGCATTCCCACTATGTGAAATTTTGTGTCACACTATATTATATTTCACGACATTTCCATAAAAATCATAATATGATCGCAAGTTCCACACTGTGGATCACCATGACGCTGATCGCATTGGATGCAGGGAGGGATTGACCGGAATTTTTTCCCTATATATGGATCATGCTATCAATTTATGAGACCGATCCCATCGTGATCGCGACCGGATTCCTGCTTCCGCCTCTGCACGGGCGGTTTTCTTGGGGGAGCGCGTCTTGGCGCGCTCCCCTATTTGTCTCGCTCAGGATGTTTGCGTCATGCCGCTCAGCACCAGCCTTGCCCTGATCCTGATGGCAGGATCCTCCATCGCCGCGCCGCAGTCCTTCGACCTGTCGTCGGACAGCGCCACACGGCAGACGCCCTATCAGGCCGGCGGCCATGGCATGGAGCCGGGCAGCACCGCGGATGACTTCCTGTTTTCGGTGGCCGTGCCCGACGGCACCTATCGGGTGACGCTGACGCTGGGTAACCGCAAGGCGGCTGGCGACACCACGGTCAAGGCGGAGGCACGGCGGCTGATGCTGCGCAATGTCGCGACCAAGAAGGGACAGTTCGTCGAACGGCAGTTCCTGGTCAATGTCCGCAGCCCTGCCCTGCCGCCGCCGCCCGCCAATGCGCCGGGCGGAACGGCGGTGCGGATCACTGCCGGCGATGCGCGCGAATATACGTGGGACGACCGGCTGACGCTGGAATTTCTGGGCAAGCCGCAGGTCGCTTCGGTGACGATCGAGCCGGTGAGCGCTCCAACCCTTTTCCTCGCGGGCGATTCGACCGTCACCGATCAGGCGGCCGAGCCGGCGGCGAGCTGGGGCCAGATGCTCCCCGTAATGCTGGACGGCAGCATCGCGGTCGCCAACCATGCCAAGTCGGGTGCGACGCTCAAATCCTTCCTCACCGACCTGCGCTTCGACAAGCTGTTGTCGGCGGTTAAGCCGGGTGACTGGCTGTTCATCCAGTTCGGCCATAATGACCAGAAACAGGAATGGCCGCAAACCTATGCCGATGCGGCGAACACCTACCCCGCCTATCTGCGCGCCTATATCGCCGAGGCGCGGCGGCGCGGCGCCCATGCGGTGCTGGTGACCTCCCCCGAACGGCGCAATTTCGACGAGAGCGGCCGCATCAAGGATACGCTGGGCAGCTATGCCGATGCGGTGCGCAAGCTGGCGGCCGAGGAACGAGTGCCGCTGATCGACCTGAATGCCGACAGCCGGGCCATTTATGAGGCGCTGGGGCCGCAGGTTGCGCCGACCGCCTTCAATGATGGCGGCAAGGACAAGACCCATCATGATAATTATGGCGCCTGGCTGCTGGCGAGCGCGGTGGCCGAGCGGATCAGGGCACAGATTCCCGAACTGGCGCCCCATGTCGTCGCCGCCCCCTTTGCGCCGGCCCAACCGCCGAGCGCGGCGCAGGTGGCGATCGTGCCGAGCCGGGCACATAGCGATGTGCGTCCGGCAGGTAACTGAGCCATGTTGCGGATGAGCCGGCGCGAAATCAGCCTGGGCCTGGCCGCTGGTGCGCTGCTGGCGCCCGGCACTGCCTTTCCCTTTGCCGGTCATGCGGCGCGACGGTTCGACGTGCGCGATCATGGCGCACGGGGCGACGGCATGGCGATCGACAGCGATGCGATCAATGCCGCGATCCTGGCCGCATCGCAGGCAGGTGGCGGCACCGTGCTGCTGCCACGGGGCCGCTATCTCTGCTTCTCGATCCGGCTGAAGAGCCATGTCACCCTGGTCATCGGCGAAGGCGCGGTGATCGAGGCGGCCGATCCCGCGCGCCATGCCGGCCGCTATGACCTGCCCGAGACGGGGATCGACCAGCTCTATCAGGATTTCGGCCATAGCCATTGGCACAACAGCCTGATCTGGGGCGAGGATCTGGTCGAGGTTGCGATTCTTGGCCCCGGCATGATCCATGGCCTGGGCCTGACCCGCGACGGGCCGGGTGCCCGCTGGAAGAAGCAGGCCGGCGAACGGCCGCTGTCGATGCGCAGGATGAGCGACGCGCAGATTGCCGAGTTGGAGCCCGATGCCGCGAAGATGAACGGCCTGGGCAACAAGGCGATCGCGCTGAAGAACGGCCGCGACATTCATCTGAGCGGCTTTTCGATCCTGAAGGGCGGGCATTTCGCGATCATCGCGACCGGCACGCAGCAATTGCGCATCGACAATCTGGCGATCGACACCGAACGCGACGGTATCGACCTCGACTGCGTGCGCGACGTGGTGGTGGAACGCTGCCGGGTCAATTCGCCCAATGATGACGGCATCGTTGTCAAGAGCAGCTATGCGCTGGGCCGCGCGATCGCATCGGAGAATATCCTGATCCGCGACTGCGACGTGTCCGGCTATGACATGGGATCGATGCTGGACGGCACCAAGCGCACCACACAGCAGATCGCGCCCGACCAGGACCGGGTCACCGGTCGGATCAAGCTCGGCACCGAGAGCAATGGCGGATATCGCAATATCCGGATCGAGGATTGCCGCTTCACCCGCTGCCGCGGGCTGGCGCTGGAAACGGTCGACGGCGGGGTCATGGAGAATATCGCCGCGCGGCGGCTGACCATGCGCGAGGTGACGACCGCGCCGATCTTCCTGCGCATCGGCGATCGGCGGCGCGGGCCGGATGGCACCGGCATCGGCGCGATCAACGGCGTGGAGATCAGCGAGGTGGATGCGCGCGGGATCGACCACAGATTTGCCGCGAGCATTGCCGGCCTGCCGGGCCATCCGGTGCGCGACGTGACGCTGCGCGACGTGCATCTGGTCTATCAGGGCGGCGGCACCGCGCAGGATGCGGCGCGCAGGCCCGCCGAACTGGCCGATGCCTATCCCGAACCCAGCATGTTCGGCGTGCTGCCCAGCTGGGCGCTATGGGCGCGCCATGCCGAGCGGCTGACGATCGAGCGCTTTTCCGCCGAGACGGCGACGCTCGACGCGCGGCCACCGGCGCTGTTCGACGATGTGGCGGGCCTGACGATCCGCAACAGCCCGATCCTGGCGCGCTGAAACGGACATCGTCCCACCCATTCTTAGCATTTGACGAACATGTGGGACGATGTTACCCAAATATCGGTTTCGAGTTCCATAATATGGTTCACAGGGGAGAGCCGATGTCCGTCCACGCCTTCAAGATGCAGCTCAAGCCCGGCGTGGTCGCGGAATATCGCAAGCGCCATGACGAGATCTGGCCCGAATTGTCGGCGCTGCTGACCGAGTCGGGCATCCATGACTATTCGATCTTCCTGGACGAAGAGACGCTGAGCCTGTTCGCGGTGCTGAAGCTGCGCGAGGACAATAGCCGAGACAGCCTGCCCGACCATCCGATCATGAAGCGCTGGTGGGATTATATGGCGCCGCTGATGGAAGTGCAGCCGAGCAACCAGCCCAAGGAATGGCCGCTGTCGCTGCTGTTCCACATGGATTGAGTGCAGGAACAGGCTGACACCCATGCGTAGCTTCATCGCCGCCCTCGCCCTTGGCACCATGCTCGCCACGCCCGTCCTGGCGCAGCAGGCCAAGCCGACCGCCAACCTCTCCGCGCCGGTCAAGACCTTCGGCCGCGTCTCCTATGATGCGCGATCGCTGATGATCGACGGCAAGCGGATGGTGATCTGGTCGTCGGAATTCCACCATTTCCGCCTGCCCTCGCCCGATCTGTGGCGCGACATCCTCCAGAAGATGAAGGCCAGCGGCTTCAACAGCGTCGCCGTCTATTTCGACTGGGGTTTCCACAGCCCGAAAAAGGGCGTGTATGATTTCAGCGGCATCCGCGACATCGACCGGCTGCTGACACAAGCGGAGGAGGAAGGCCTCTACGTCATCACCCGCGCCGGTCCCTATGTGAATGCGGAATTGTCGCGCGGCGGCTTTCCCGGCTGGCTGGTCAACCAGCGCGCCCGCGCCCGCACCGATGACCCCGATTATATGGCGGCCGCGGACGAATGGCTGACGAAGGTCAACGCGATCATCGCCAAGCACCAGATCAACAATGATCCGAGCCGCAAATATGGCGTGATCCTGCACCAGATCGAGAATGAGCTGGCGATGACCACGCCGGCGCAGCGGCGCTATATGGATCATCTCTATGCCAAGGCACGGGCCGACGGCATCACCGTGCCGCTGTTCCACAATGACCAGGGCCGCAACGGTTACTGGGCGCCCGAGAGCAGCAAGGTGGAGAAGGTCGTCCACGGCCCCAACGACATGTATGCGTTCGACGGCTATCCCGGCGGCACCTGTACCGTGGACGGCAAGCCAACGCGTGGATCGGCCGCGCCCGACTGGGGCTATTATGGTCCCGGCGGCGCCAAGGGCGGCGCATCCGCGTCCCCGGACACGCCCGGATTCCTGGCCGAATTCGGCGGTGGCTGGTTCGACTATTGGGGTTCGAACGGCGGCTATGAGTGCAACGCGATCCAGCGTGGCAAGCGGTTCCAGCGCGTCTTCTATGGCACGAACCTGGCCAATGGCATCGGCATCCAGAGCTTCTACATGGGCTATGGCGGCACCAGCTGGGGCTGGCTGCCCGCGCCGGTGGTGTTCAGCAGCTATGATTATGGCTCCGCCATTTCCGAGCCGCGCGAGGTGCGCGAAAAGGCGCTGGAGATGAAGCAGCTGGGCGGCCTGATCGCCTCCGTCCCCGACATGGCCGGCATGATCCCGGCCGGGACACCGGAGATCAGCTCGCCCAATATCCAAGTCTATCACAACAAGAGCCCGGAGACGGACGCGCGCTTCCTGATGGTGACACACAAGCCGTCCAACGGGCAGACGAGCGACGCTTTCAGCTTTACCGCCGACCTGCCCGATGGCCGCTATACCGTGCCGATGCAGCTCAATGGCTTCGACGCCAAATGGCTGGTCGCCGGCGTGACGCTGGGCGGGCAGCGGCTGGTCTATTCCAGTTCCGAACTTCAGTCGGCGCAGCAGATCGACGGCAATGACCTGATCCTGCTCTATGGCCGCGCCGGCGAGCCGGGCGAGACGGTGCTGCGCTACACTTCCGCGCCCAAGGTGACGGTGGTTGAGGGGCAGGCGCGCAGCGCGTTCGATGCCGCGAAGGGCGACCTGAAGCTGGATTACAGCCATCAGGGCCGCGCCGTGGTGCGGATCGAGGGGGGCGGGCGTCCGCCCTTGACCCTGATCCTGGCCGATGAGGCCGAGGGCGCGCGCTACTGGCGCGAGAAGGACATGCTGGTACGCGGGCCGGCGCTGGTGCGCAGCGCTGTTGCCAAGGGCGGTTCGCTTGTGCTGACCGGCGATACGAATACGGCCAGCCCGATGGAAATCTGGGCGCCCAAGGCGGTCCGCTCGGTCAGCTGGAACGGCGCGAAGGTGACAACGAAAGCGACAGCCATCGGCAGCATCGCCGCGGTCCAGCCGCTTGCCGGCCCGGCTGATGTCGCTCTGCCGGCGCTCAACGACTGGCGCATGGCACAGGGTTCGCCTGAGGCGCAGCCCGGTTTCGACGACAGCGGCTGGCAGGCGATCGACAACCGCTCCTATGCCAGCACCACCGCCAAACCCGACGGCCAGCCCAATATGCTGATGGACGCCTATGGCTTCCATGATGGCGATGTCTGGTATCGCGGCCGCTTCACCGGCTCACCCGATGCCAAGGCGCTGTCGCTTTATTATGGCGCGGGCGGTTCGGGGCTGGTGCAGGCCTGGGTCGATGGCAAGTTCCTGGGCGAAGGCGAAACGCCCGGCGGCCTGCCCCGGCCGATCACCACTGGCACGGCGCGCTTTGCCCTGCCGGCGGACGCGCAGGCGGCAGGCGAGCATGTCATTTCCGTCATGGTCCGCAACAATGGCCATAATTGGGATCTGGACAGCGACGATTTCCACAAGGTAGCGCGCGGCCTGGTCTCCGCTTCGCTGGAGGGCGGCCCGAGCGGACGCAGCTTCGCGGTGCCGATCCACTGGAAGATCCAGGGCAAGCAGGGCGGCGAGGATCTGCCCGATGTCGCCCGTGGCCCGGCCAATAATGGCGGCCTTTATGGCGAGCGGATGGGCTGGCACCTGCCCGGCTTCAACGACGCGGGCTGGGCCAAGGCCAGCGTGCCCGCGACCCAGGCGGCGGCCGGGACGAGCTGGTATCGCACCAGCTTTGCCCTCAACGTTCCCAAGGGGCAGGATGCGACCATTGGCCTGAGCATTGGCGACGCCGGCAAGCCGCGTTCGCCGGTGCGTTACCGTGTGCTGATCTTCGTCAACGGCTGGAACATGGGGCAGTTCATCGCCCATGTCGGGCCGCAGCGGACCTTCCCCATTCCCGAAGGCATCCTGAACCACAGGGGCCAGAACCATGTCGCGCTGGCCGTCACGTCCGACGGTCAGCCGGGCGATGCGCTCGAAACCGTGCGCCTCGTCACCCTACGCAATGTGAAAGGCGGTCTGCCGGTGCAGATGGTGACCGCGCCAAACGCACCTTCAGACCTCAAGGAGACCAAGTAAGTGGCCGCTCTCACCCATGATGTACCGCGCCAGCAGGTCGTCGAATCCATCGACCGGCTGATGGACAATCTCGTCAATATCAAGGACGAGACAGGCGAATTCCTGCTCCATCTGGAAGATGGCCGCATCATCGACACCAAGGGCTGGGCCGGATGGGAATGGACCCATGGCGTCGGCCTGTTCGGCATGTGGCGCTATTTCGAGCAGACCGGCGACCAGAAGGCGCTGGGCATCATCAAGCAGTGGTTCGAGGATCGCTTTGCCGAAGGCACGCCGACCAAGAATATCAACACGATGGCCCCGTTCATCACGCTGGCCCATCTGTATGAATATGAGCCCGACCCGCGCTACATCCCCTATCTGGACGTCTGGGCCGAATGGCTGATGGCGGCCGACGGCCTGCCCAAGACCGAAGAAGGCGGGTTCCAGCATATCGTCTATAATGACGAGAATCCTGGCGAGATGTGGGACGACACGCTGATGATGTCGGTGCTGCCGCTGGCCAAGATCGGCCTGCTGCTGGATCGTCCGACCTATGTCGAGGAAGCCAAGCGCCAGTTCCTGGTCCATATCAAATATCTCTATGATACGAAGACCGGCCTGTGGTTCCACGGCTGGGACTTCAACGGCCGCCACAATTTCGCCGAAGCGCTGTGGGCGCGGGGCAATTGCTGGGTGACGATCGCCATCCCCGAGATCATCGAGATCCTCGACCTGAAGGAAGGCGATTTCTTCCGCACCTTCCTGATCGACACGCTGGCCGCCCAGGTGAAGACCCTGGCCGAGACGCAGGACGCCGAAACCGGCCTGTGGCACACGCTGATCGTCGATCCGACCAGCTATCTGGAAGCATCGGCCACCGCCGGCTTTGCCTATGGCATATTGAAGGCCGTGCGTAAGGGCTATCTGCCCCGCCATTATGAGGAAGTCGGCATCAAGGCGGTGCGCGGCGTGCTGGCGAACATCGACGAGACTGGCGAGCTGCAGCAGGTGAGCTTCGGCACGGCGATGGGCGACACGATGCAGTTCTACAAGGACATCGCGCTCACCTCCATGCCCTATGGCCAGAGCCTGGCCATGTGCGCACTCGGCGAGTTCCTGCGCACCTATATCTGAGTCACGGGAAACGGGGATCGAGGGGTAAATGGAAGGACCGTTCGATCGCCGTTTCCTGCTGAAAGGTGCCGCCGGCATATCCATGCTGGCGGCACTGCCCGCTTTCGGCCGCGCCCTGCCGCAGGGCATAGTGAATGTTCGCGATTTCGGCGCGAAGGGCGATGGTAGCCATATCGACAGCCCCGCGATCGACCGGGCGATCGCCTTTGCCGCAGAGCGCGGCGGCGGGACCGTCTATGTGCCGCCCGGCCGCTATGCCAGCTATACCATACACCTGAAGAGCAACATCACCCTGTGGCTGGACCGGGGCGCCACCCTGCTGGCCGCATCGGTGCCGCTGACCGGCCTTCCCAATGGCGGATATGATGCGGCCGAGCCGCAGGATCCGGCGATCGCGCCCTATCAGGATTATGGCCATAATCATTGGCGCAACAGCCTGATCCATGGCGAGGGACTGCATGATATCGCGATCTGCGGCGACGGGCTGATTTGGGGCAAGGGGCTGAGCCGGGGCCATCCCGATAAGGATCGACCGGCCGCCGAACTGCCCGGCGTCGGTAACAAGGCGATCGCGCTCAAAAACTGCCGCAATGTCGCGCTGCGGGACTTTTCCATTCTGGAGGGCGGGCATTTCGCCCTGCTGGCCACCGGGGTCGACAATCTGCTGATCGACAACCTCACCGTCGACACCAACCGCGACGGCTTCGACATCGACTGCTGCCGCAATGTGCGGGTCAGCAACTGCACGCTCAACACCCCCTATGATGACGCGATCGTGCCCAAGTCCAGCTATGCGCTGGGCTATCCCCGCGCGACCGAGAATGTGACCATCACCAATTGCCATGTCAGCGGATCCTATGTCGTCGGCACGCTGCTGGACGGGACGTTCCAACCATTGGCGCGCAATCGCGACACCTGGCTGCTGGGGCGGATCAAGTGCGGTACCGAAAGCAATGGCGGGTTCAAGAATATCACCATCAGCAATTGCGTGTTCGACCAATGCTGGGGGCTGGCGCTGGAAACGGTGGACGGCGCGGTGATGGAGGATGTGACGATCAGCAACATCGCCATGCGCGGCTGTCACAGCCCGGCCCTGTTCCTGCGGCTGGGCCGGCGGATGCGCGGGCCGGCCGGCGCGGCGGTGGGATCGATGCGACGGGTGCTGATCGACAATATCACCTGCCAGAGCGGGTCGATGCTGCCGTCGATCATCGCCGGCGTGGCCGGCCATCCGGTCGAGGACGTCCAGATCAGCAATATCTTCATCGACCAGCCGGGCGGCGGCGACGCGGCGATGGCCGGGATCGATCCGCCGGCCAAGGAAGAGGATTATCCCGATCCCGACCGGTTCGGTCCCCTGCCGGCAAGCGGTTTCTTCATCCGTCATGCGCGCAATCTGGACCTGAGCCATGTCGAGGTGCGGACACGGGCGGCGGACGCGCGACCGGCCTTCTGGCTGAAGCATGTCGAAGGGTTTGACGGATCCTATCTGAAGATGCCGGGCGGCGCGGATTCCTTCCGGCTGGAGCATGTGACCGGCTTTCGCAGCAGCGCGATCCGCGACCTGCCGGATCGGCGGATCGACACGACCAACATGGTGCGTTTCTGATGCGCTGGTGGCTGGCGCTGCTGCTGCTCGGCGCGACGCCGGCGCAGGCGGCGGACTGGGTGCGGTCGGTGGCGCAGCGGGGGGATTTCCCGCTGGTGGCGCAGGGGCAGGCGGCGCGGATCGTCACCGACCCAGCCGATGACGCCGTGGTAGGAATCGCCGCCGATGACCTGAAGCAGGATATTGGCCGAGTCACTGGCGCGGCCGAGGGCGGCGCGGCACAGGTCTGGATCGGCACGCTGGGCCATAGTGAAGCGATCGATCGGCTGGTGGCGGACAAGCGGATCGATGTCGCGAAGCTGAAAGGCGCGTGGGAGAGTTTCCTGATCCTGCCGGTCGAGCGGCCGGCGGCCGGCGTGGCGCGCGCGCTGCTGATCATCGGCAGCGACCGGCGCGGCACCGCCTATGGCGCCTATGAACTGTCGCGCGCGATCGGCGTGTCACCCTGGCACTGGTGGGCGGACGTCACGCCGCTGCATCGCGACGCGCTCTATGTGGCGAAGGATGCCCGGCGGTTCGGGCCGCCTTCGGTCAAATATCGCGGCATCTTCCTGAATGACGAGGATTGGGGGCTGGTGCCCTGGGCGGCGGGAAAGCATGCGCCGGACGAGAAGCCGCTGGGGCCGAAGACTTATGCACAGGTTTTCGAGCTGCTGCTGCGGCTGAAGGCCAATCTGCTGTGGCCGGCGATGCACAAGGTGACGACGCCGTTCAATGCCGACCCGGCCAATGCGGCGCTGGCCGATCGCTATGCCATCATCATGGGGTCGAGCCATGCCGAGCCGATGCTGCGCAACAATGTCGGCGAATGGACCGCCCCGGCCGAGGATTTCGATTATCTGAAGAACCCCGACGGGGTGCGGCGCTATTGGGACGAGCGGGTACGCAGCAATGCCCGTTATGAGAGCATCTGGACGCTGGGGATGCGCGGCATCCATGACAGCGGCATGGTGGGGCCAAAGACGGTCGAGGAGCGGCGCGCCACGCTGGAGCGCATCTTTGCCGACCAGCGCGCGATGCTGGCCAGGGCCGGTGCGGCCGACGCGCCGCAGGTCTTCACCCCCTATAAGGAAGTGCTGGACGTCTATCGCGCGGGCCTCAAGGTGCCCGACGATGTGACGCTGATGTGGCCGGACGATAATTTCGGCTATATCCGCCACTTCCCCGATGCCGCCGAGCGAGCGCGCAAGGGCGGGTCGGGCGTCTATTATCATCTCTCCTATCTCGGCGCGCCGCTCTCCTACCTATGGTTATCCACAACCCCGCCGGCGCTGATCCGCGAGGAAATGGGTCGCGCCTGGGATGCCGGCGCGCGGCAGGTCTGGGTCGCCAATGTCGGCGATTTGAAGCCGGCGGAACTGGCCACCGACTATTTTCTGAGCCTCGCCTGGGCTGTGGATAAGGTGCGGGCAAAGCCTGTGGATAAGTTTGTGGACGACTGGGTGGCGGAGAATGTCGATGCTGCGCAGGCACCCGCCATTGCGGGGATTTTGCGCGATTATCATCGGCTGAATTTCGCCCGGCGGCCCGAGCATCTGCAGTGGAATCTGCCTGTGGATAAGTATCGGCAAAGCCCGCTGACGATCGGCGAGGCGGATGCGCGGTTGGCGGCGTTCGCGGCGATGGAAGCGGCGCTGGCGAAGGTCGAGCCGGCGATCCCGGCCGAGCGGCGCGACGCCTTCTATGAATTGCTGGCCTATCCGGTGCGGGCATCGGCGGCAGCCAACCGGCGCTTCTTTTCCGCCGAGGCGCATGACCGGCTGCGTGACAGCGACCTGGCCGAGGCGACGCGGCGCGGCAGGATCGCGCATGAAGCGGACAGCGAAATTGACAGGCTGACGACCTATTACAACCGCGAACTGGCGGGCGGAAAATGGCGCGGAATCATGGCGGTGGAGCCGGCGGACGGGCAATGGCGCAGCTATCGCCAGACGCCGGTGATCCTGCCGCCGATCGATGCGCCGGCGCCGCCGGCCGGGCCGGCCAAGGCGCAGCCGGCCGTTCCTGACCTGCCGCTGCTGACGCCGGACCGATTCGCCGGATGGACGCGCGTGGAGGGGCTGGGTCGTCATGGCGCGATGCTGGCGCCTGGCACCAAGGCCGGGGCGAGCCGCGCGACGATCGACCTGCCACCGGGCGAATGGACCGTGCTTGTGGATATCTTGCCGACCTATGCCGACAGGGATGGCGACACGCTGCATCTGACCATCGACATTGATGGCGTGACGCAGGCGCTGGAGAGTCGGCGCGAGACCGGCAGTCGCGACTGGGCGATGGGGGTGCTGGACAATCGCGCGACCATGACGTTAACGCAACGACTGAGCGGCGGGCGGCATGTCGTGACGCTGGAGCGCGCCGATCCCGGCGTGCTGATCGAGGCAATCCGCTTCGTGCCAGCGACCGCAGAAAAGGCGGATGGCGGCTTGCATTAGTCTCATATCGTGTGATAGCCGTTCACTATGTGGC
The DNA here is from genome assembly GCF_005281675.1 of Sphingobium sp. MP9-4. Classification (NCBI taxonomy): domain Bacteria; kingdom Pseudomonadati; phylum Pseudomonadota; class Alphaproteobacteria; order Sphingomonadales; family Sphingobiaceae; genus Sphingobium; species Sphingobium sp. MP9-4. The sequence continues at coordinate 138,999 of NZ_LUFI01000082.1, forward strand.
ATATATTTCATATGCCCGCGCGCGTCAGAACAAGAGCCCAAGCGCCGATCATTGCCCTAGGCGGAGGACCTGAATTGCCCGAGACTGCCCCATCCACCGCGCGTCCCGTCCGCCTGCAAAATTACCTCGCCTATGGCTCCAACGACGTGCTGGGCGCGGGATCGATGGCGGTCATTTCCGGCTGGGTGCTGATCTTCTACACGCAATTCTGCGGGCTTAGCGCCGGACAGGCGGCGACCATCTTTGCCGTCGCGCGCATCCTGGACGCCTTTGCCTCGCCGATGATCGGCTATATTTCCGACCATTTCGGCGGCACCTGGCTGGGCCGCAAGTTCGGCCGCCGTCGCTTCTTCATCCTGGCCGCGATTCCGCTGTTGCCGAGCTTCGCGCTGATGTGGCTGCCGGGTCAGGGCTTCTGGTATTATCTGGTCAGCTATGTGCTGTTCGAGCTGGTCTATGCGATGGAGATCATTCCGTTCGAGACGCTGGCGGCTGAAATGTCGACCGACTATCGCACCAAGGCAAAGTTCGCCGGGTCGCGCATATTGTTCGGTCAGGCATCGGCAATCCTAGCCGGCTTCCTGCCGCTGTGGCTGATCAACGCCCTGGGCCGCGACAGCGCCGACACCTTCTTCTACATGGGCATCATCTTTGCCGCCTTGTTCATGGTGACGGCGGGGCTGCTCTACCTGTTCAGCTGGGAACGGCACCTGCCCGGATCGGCCGAGGCTATCGGCCAGCATCCGGTCGGCGCGGGCGGGCCGGGACAGGCGTTGAAGGCGCTCTACCGCAACCTGTTTTCGACCATGCGCATCCGCGCCTTCCGCCTGCATCTGGGCATGTATCTGGGTGGCTATATCAGCCAGGACATCTTCAACGCGGCCTTCACCTTCTTCGTGATCTTCGCGCTGGCCGGATCGACGGCGATCGCATCGGGCCTGCTGGGCACCATGTATATCGTCCAGTTCGTGGCGGTGATCATCGCCATCAACCTGGCGCTGCGGGCGTCGCCGGCCAAGGCCTATCAGGTCGCCGCCGCCGACTTCGCCGTCGGCTGCCTGACGCTGATCGGCCTGTGGTTTGCGGGCGTGCCGGCGACCAGCCCGTGGATCTGGCTGCCGATCATCCTGTGCGGCCTGGGCCGCGGCGCGCTCAACTATATTCCCTGGGCGACCTATAATTATATGGCCGATGTCGACGAGATCGTGACCGGCCAGCGCCGCGAAGGCAGCTTTGCCGGGGTCATGACCTTCGTGCGCAAGGCGACACAGGCGGCGGCTGTCGCCGGCGTGGGCTTCATCATGCAGGCCGGCGGCTTCGTATCGGGCGCGGCGGAACAGAGCCATGGCGCGATCCTGACCATGGCGTTGCTGCTGGGCGTCGGCACGGTCGGCTGCCTGGGGCTGGGCATCTGGGTGTCGACCAAATTCCGCCTGAGCCCGGCGACGCACGACATATTGATGCGCGAGATCGAGCATCTGCGCAGCGGTGCGCGCACGCCGACATCGCCGGTCGCGGCCGAAGTGGTCGAGGATCTGTCCGGCTGGCGCTATGACCAGCTGTGGGGCCGCAACCCGGTCGCGCAATAAGGGCCGGTCAGACAATAAGGGAGAGGGACATGGGCAAGAGGATGCTATTGGGTGCGGCGCTGCTGGCGATGGTCGCCGCATCGCCGGCGCAGGCCCAATATTGGTCGCGCAGCTGGATGACGGCACCCTTGGTCAACCGCGCCCCGCCCGAGAAGCATCCCGATCTCAACGACCGCACCGTCCGCCAGGTCGTGCGCCTGTCGAGCGGCGGGCAGCGCATCCGCATCCGCCTGTCGAACGAAATGTCGGTCAATCCGCTGCTGGTGGGCAGCGTGCATGTCGCGCTGGCCGGCGAAAATGGCGCGATCGTGCCAGGCAGCGACCATGTCGTGACCTTCAACCAGGCGCAGGGCGCGACCATCCCCGCGCGCGCGCCGCTGCTGAGCGATCCGATCGACCTGGCGGTCAAGCCGCTGACCCGGATCAGCATTTCCATCCATCTGCCACAGGGCGCGGCGGATGCGACCGTCCACAGCTATTCGGCGGCGACGACCTGGACCGCGTCGGGCGACCAGACGGGGGCGGAGACGCTGACCAGCCCGACCGTCATCGGGCCGCGCGTGGTGATTTCGGCGGTCGAGGTCGACAATGCCAAGCGCGGCACGGCGATCGTGACGCTGGGCGATTCCATCACCGATGGCGTGCGTGCCACCCCCGACAGCAACCGGCGCTGGCCCGACCTGCTGGCCGAGCGGCTGCAGAAAGCCGGGCGTAAAAGCGTCGGCGTCGCCAATGCCGGGATCAGCGCCAATCGGCTGCTGAGCGAGGCGGACGGCTATAATGCGCTGGCGCGGTTCGACAGCGACGTGCTGGCGGTGCCGGGCGTCACCCATGTCGTCATTCTGGAAGGAGTGAATGATCTGGGCGGGGCGGCGCGCGACAAGCGTCCGATGCTGACGCCGCAGACGGTGATCGGCGCCTATCGCCAGATGATCGCGCGGGCGCATGACCGCAATATCAAGGTCATCTTGGCGACCATCCTGCCCTATAAGGGCGCGGGCTATTGGAGCGCGGAGGGCGATGCGGTGCGCATTGCCGTCAATGACTGGATCCGCACGACCAAGGAGGCCGACGGCTTCGTCGATCTGGCCAAGGCGGTGGCCGATCCGGCCGATCCGTCGCGCATGGCCAAGCCCTATGATGTCGGCGACGCGCTGCACCCCAATGACGAAGGCTTCCGCGTCATGGCCGATGCGTTCGACCTGAGGCTGTTCAAATGATCGCGTCGCTGCTGTTGATGGCCGCCGCCGCGAGCGGGCCGGTGGCGCCCAAGCCGCTGCTGCGCGATCCGGTGCATGATGGCGCGGCCGATGCGTCGACCGTCTATGATCGCAAGAGCGGCGAATGGGTGATGTTCTACACCAATCGCCGCGCCGACCTGCCCATGGAGGACGCCAAGGATGTCCGCTGGGTCCATGGCACGGCGATCGGCACGGCGCGGTCGAAGGACGGTGCCAAATGGCGCTACAGCGGCACCGCGACGATCCCGACCAGTTGCACCGGCGAGACGCTGTGGGCGCCCGAAGTGCAGTGGCTGGAAGGCCAGTGGCATATGTGGCTGACGGTGGTGCCGGGCATCTATCGCGACTGGAATGCGCCGCGCTTCATCGTCCATCTGACCAGCCCGGACCTCAAGAGCTGGACCTGTGGCGAGCGGCTCGACCTCGGCTCCGACCGGGTGATCGACGCCAGTGTCCTCGCCCTGCCGGGCGGGAGCTATCGGCTGTTCTTCAACGACGAGCGGATGAACAAGGCGATCCGCACTGCCGACAGCAGCGACCTCATCCACTGGACCGTCAAGGACCGGCTGACCGACACGCCGGGCGAAGGGCCCAAGGCGTTTCGCTGGAAGGGCAAATATTGGCTGATCTCCGACGCGTGGAAGGGGCTGCTGGTGATGCGCTCCGACGACGGGACACACTGGACGCGCCAGCCGGACTATATATTGGCGACGCCGGGCAAGGCGCCGACCGACCGGGCCAAGGGCCAGCATCCCGACATCATCGTGTCGGGCGACCGCGCCTATATCATCTATTTCGTCCATCAGGAGGGCGAGGATGAAGCGAAGGCCAATCCCGACTGGAAACGCCGGTCGGTGCTGCAGATCGCCGAACTGACCGAGAAGGACGGGATCGTGACCGTCGATCGCGATGCGCCGGCGCATATACGACTAAAGCCCTGATCGCCGCGATTTTCCTTGTCGGGAAAACCGGCTAGGACGTCAGGTGATGCAGAAAGCCGCGAAGAAAAAGCCGCCCACGATCCGCGAGGTCGCCGCCCGTGCCGGCGTGTCTATGATGACCGCATCGCGCGCGATCAACGGCAAGGCGCTGGTCAGCGCCAAGTCGCAACAGGCGGTCGAGCAGGCGGTCAAGGATCTGGGCTATGTGCCCAATGCGTCGGCGCGTGCGCTGGTGGGCAGTGCCGACCGGCGGGTGGCCTTGCTGCACAGCAATTCGACGACGTCGGCCTATCTGGGCGAGTTGCTGCTCGGCGCGCTGGGCGAGGCGCCGCAGCGCCATCTGCATCTGGTGGTCGAGCAATGCGCGCCCGGCGCCTTTGCCAAGGAAATCGTCGATCAGGTGTCGAAGGCGCATGTCGCCGGCGTCATCCTGCCGCCGCCGCTGTGCGACTGGGCCGAACTGGTCGAGGCGTTGCAGGCGCGTGACATCGCCGTGGTCGGCATCGCCCCCGATGGCGATGTGCCCGGCATGCTGGCGGTGGGGACCGACGACCGCCATGCCGCCTATGACCTGACCCGGCACCTCATCGACCTGGGCCATCGGCAGATCGGCTTCATCTCCGGCAATATCCGCCACCGCGCCAGCGCCCGGCGCCTTCAGGGCTTTCGCGACTGCCTGGCCGACCGGGGGATAAGGCTGGACGAGCGCTGGATCGTGCCGGGCGACTTTTCCTATCGATCGGGGCTGGACGCGGCCGAGCAGTTGCTGAGCCTCGATACGCCGCCCAGCGCCATCTTTGCCTGCAATGACGATATGGCAGCGGCGGCGATCACGGTGGCGCATCAGCGCCGGATCAACGTGCCGGGCGACATCACCATCTGCGGCTTCGACGACACGCCGCTGGCGAGCGCGATCTGGCCGGCGCTGACGACGATCCGCCAGCCGATCCGCGACATGGCGCGCGAGGCGATCGGCCTGCTGGGCGCCCATTTCAGCAGCCAGGACGATGGCGCCGGCGAAGAGGCGCTGGGCCGGGTGAAGCTGGATTATCAGCTGATCCGGCGCCAGTCGGATGCCGTGCCCTCACGGCATTAGAATTGCCGGAAGGTGACAGCGAAGTTTACAGGAAGCCGACCTGCCTGAGCCAGGCTTCGCACAGGCGCGGCCAGAGCGAGACCGGCTGATCCTGCGTGTCGAGCGCGAAGCCATGGGGGGCGTCGGCGAAGATGTGCAGTTCCGCGCTGCCGCCCGCATCCTGCCAGGCGCGGCTGAGGCGATGGGCGTTCTCGACCGGCACCACCGGATCATTGCCGGCATAGGCGATGAAGGCCGGCGGCGGGCCAGGCCGCAATTGCGCGTCCGGCTGAAGCACGTCGTAGAGCGCCTGCTTTTCCACCGGCGGCAGTGGCGGCTTGTCGGCGACGATGGTGCGCCCTTTGGCATTGGTCGAGATGGGCGCATAGCCGATGACCATGACGTCGGGCCGCTGTGGCGCGACATCGCCCCAGTCCGCCGGATAATGCGCGGCGAGGCAGGCGGCGAGATGGCCGCCCGAGGAGAGGCCGACGACGCCGACGCCATCGGGCGCCAGATCGGACGCGCGGATCATCCGCATCGCGGCGAGCGCATCGTCGAGCGGCGCGGACGGGCCGGTGCCGGCATGGGGGAAGCGGTGGACGAGGACGAAGGCATGATAGCCGAGCGACGTCAGCCATTGGGCGACCTGCACCCCTTCGCGTCCGGCCATCAGCGCGACATAGCCGCCGCCGCCCAGGATGAGCATGGCGCGGCCATTGGGCTTGTCGGGCGCATAGCCGAGCAGCACCGGGCGATCGACGGCGGTGACGACCGCCTGTTCGGGCGCGGCATTGGCGTCCTCCAGCGCGAAGGCGCCGCTTGGCGCATCGCGCAGCGGCCAGACCAGATCAGCAGCGAGCATCGGATACTCCCATCGGGCAGCCATGGGTGGGATAGGCTTCGCCATCCAGTTCCACGGCCTCGCGCACGATCTCCAGCCGATCGCCGGCGTCGCGCATCTCATAGAATTTGGCGATCGCCCGCTTGAACGGGCGATGGAGGACCAGCATCAGCCGGCCATCAAAGGCATGGAACAGCATGCCATGGCCGCTGTCCTGCATGATGAGCGGGCCAAGCTGTTCCCAGGGGCCGGCGAGCGTGCCGGATTTGGAGCGGGCCTGCGCCTGGACATAGCCGCCCTTCCCCCAACTGGACCAGAGCATCAGCAGGGTGCCGCTTTTGGTGCGATAGAGTTCGGGGCCGTCGGTGACATAGCCCATATCCCCTTCGGGCTGTTTCTGGCCGATCACCCAGTCGGCGTCATTGGCGCGGAACAGCAATTGCGGCTTGCCGGCGGGCGAGAGATCGTCCTTCAGCGGTAGCGCCTCCATCGTGCCGACGCCCATCTGCAGCCATTCATGGGCATAGACCATCCAGGGCTTGCCGGCCGGGTCGATATAGAGGCTGCCGTCGAGCGTCATGTCATTGGGCGTAGTGACCGGCTCGCCCTTGTGGATAAGTTGGTAAGGACCATCGATCCGGTCCGACACCGCCAGCAAGGTGGCGCGGCGATAATTGGGGCGCTTGCCGCTGGCCGGGATTGCCGCCTTGTCATTGTGGAAGGTGGCGAAGAGATAATAGCGCCCCTTCCAGCGATGCACCTCCGGTGCCCAGCCGCCGTCATCGGCCCAAACGTCCTTCGGCAGGGCGAAGACCAGCTTCGGCTTCTGCCAATGGGCAAGATCGCTGCTGGCATAGGCCATGATACCGATGCGCGGATCGCCGGTGACGGCCGGGTCATTCTTCGAGAAGAGCCAGTAGGTCTTGCTCGCCGGTTCCGCCACGACGAAAGGGTCATGGATGCGCAGATGCGATGTCAGCAGCGGCGCGTCGGCCGCCGCCACCGGGGCGGCGAGCGTCAGCAACAGAGCGGCGAGCCAGCGGCGCATCAGCTCGCCAGCCTGTTGCCATAGCCGATGATGAGGGTGGCGAGGATCAGCAGGCCGACGCCGCTCCACACCATGCGGCGGACCGCCGGCGCGGCGTCCTTCCATTCGCGGAAGGCAAAGCCCCAGCAGGTGCCGAAGATGATGATCGAGGCCATGTGCAGCGTCCAGCTGGAGAAGCCGAAGCGGCCCATCTGGCTTTCACCCATCGTGTAGAAGAAGAACTGGAAATACCAGGCCGTACCCGCCACCGCGCAGAGCAGGAAATTGGGCAGCAGCTTCGGGCGCTGGCCCGAGGCATCGGGCGCGCCGACCCACTGGCCCGCCGACTTGTTCCTGGCGATCAGCCAGCCGCACCAGAGCGCGTTGGTGATGAGGCCGCCGAACATGACGAGGCAGAGGGTGGGAAGACCGGTCCAGAGCGGACCGGTGCCGGCGGCGGCCGAGAGCGCCTTGACCGGTTCGCCGGCGGCGAGGCCGAAGGCGAAGCAGCTCGACATGATGCCGGAGAAGATGGCGACGGCGATCCCCTTCTTGAAATCGAACTCGGCGACGGCTGCGGCCTTCTGATCAGCCGAAAGCGCCGCATCCTTGCGGGCGCCAGCACGGGCGACGACGACGATGCCGAGCACGGTGACGGCCAGGCCCAGCAGGACGATCTGGCCATGCAGGGTGCCGGCAATCTCCGTCATGAAGCTGCCGTCGAAGATCGGCGGGATCAGCGTGCCGAAGACGGTGCAGAGGCCCAGCACCACCGCCATGCCGAGCGAGAGGCCGAGATAGCGCATGGTAAGGCCATAGGTGAGGCCGCCAAAGCCCCAGAGAAAGCCGAAGAAGATGCACCAGCCAACCACGGACGAGGGCACCTGGGCCATCACGCCCATCAGGTCGTTGGTCTGGACCGAGGCGAAGAACCAGGGCGCAATCACCCAGGAGAAGATGCCGCCGGTGAGCCAGAAAATCTCCCAGTTCCAGCGCTTCACGCCGCGGAAGGGGACATAGAAGCTGGCCGAGGCGAAGCCGCCGAGCCAGTGGAAGAGGACGCCGAGCAGAGGATTGGGGGTCATAGGGCAAGTCCCAGACGATAGAGGCGATTGGCGTTGCCGGCGAACATCGCGCGGCGATCGGCTTCGGGGAAATCCGACACGATGGCGTGATAGGATTCCATGTAACGGTCGATCGGGCCGAACAGCTTGTCGGTCGGCGTGTCGCTGGCAAAGGCACAACGATCGACACCGAACATGTCGATCGCCTCATGCACCAGCGGCGCGATGCCAGCCATGATCCAGTCGCGGCGGATGAAGCCCATGCCCGACAACTTGACCGCGACATGGGGCAGTGCGGCGAGCGCCTTCATGCCCCTGCGCCAGTCGTTGAGGCCATCCGGATCGGTCAGCACCGGCATGCCCATATGGTTGATGATGACCGGGATATCGGGATGCCGCTCGATCAGCGGGACGAGGCCGGGCATCTGCCCCGGATAGCATTGCAGGTCGAAGGAGAGGCCATGCTTCGCGAGCAGGCCATAGCCCGCCTGCCATTGCGGATCGACGGTGAGGTCGACCGGGCCATAGGTGCGCTGGGGATCGGCATGCCAGTTGACGATATGGCGGATGCCCTTGACGCGGGGATGGGCGGCCTGGGCGGCCAGCAGCGCATCGACATCCGGGTCGTTGAGGGCGGCGAAGGCAACGAAGCCGGTGGGGAGGCCGTCGACGGCGGCGAGCGTGTCGAGCCACTGGGTCTCGCGCAGCGCGCTTTCCGCCGCGGCGCCGGCATCGACATGGACCGCGCCGATGACGTTCCAGCGGGCAAGGTCTTCGCGATAGTCGGCCACGCCATAATTGCGGGCGATCGGCTCGACACTGCCATTGGGGCCATCGTCCGAAAAGGGCGGGCTCAGCCAGTCGTAGCGGATATGATTGAGATCCCACAGATGGATATGGGCATCGACAAAGGGGATCATGCGTCCTCTCCCATGAACAGTTCAGCAGCCTCTTTTCCGTTCGGGCCGAGCGTGGCGAAGGCTTCGACTTCGCTCAGCCTGCCCTTCGACAGGCTCAGGGCGAACGGGGGAGAAACTGGCATAAATCGCGGCGCGCCGGGCTCTTGGATGACCGGTCGCGCCGCGTAGAGGCTTGGGTCAGAAGGTGGTGCGGCCGCCCGAGGTGTCGAAGGTCGACGCCGTGGTGAAGCTGCATTCCTCGCTGGCCATGAAGCAGACCATGGCGGCCGATTCCTCGACCAGGCCAAGCCGGCCCATCGGGATCTTCGAGCGCATATAGTCGACCTGGCTCTGCGGCAGCTGTTCCAGGATCGGGCTTTCGAAGGTGGCCGGCGTCAGGGCATTGGCGATCACGCCCTTGCCCGCCAGTTCCTTGCCGATGCTCTTGGTAAGGCCGATGACGCCCGCCTTGCTGGCCGAATAGGCGCTGGCATTGGGATTGCCTTCCTTGCCCGCGACCGAGGCGAGGTTGACGATCCGGCCATAGCCGTTTTCGAGCATGAAGGGCACGACTTCCCGATTGCAGTAGAAGAGGCCATTGAGGTTGATGTCGATCACCCGCTGCCAGCTGTCGACCGGATAGTCCCACACCGTGGCAGTCGCGCCGGTGATGCCGGCGGAGCAGACGAGGACGTCGATCTTGCCGAGCGCATCCGCGCTGGCCTTGGCGGCGGCGGCGACGGCGGCCTGATCGGAGACGTCGAGCGCAACTACATGGGTCGCGCCGACTTCATCCTTCGCAGCGGCGAGGGCGTCGGCATTCAGATCCCACAGGACCACCTTGCCGCCTTCTTCGACGATGCGCTTGGCAACCAGCTTGCCCAGGCCCGAGGCGCCACCGGTGACGATGGCGCAGCGACCTTCATAGCGTCCGGAAAAGACGCTCATCCGAGCACCTCGTCGCCCAGGTGGCGCCATTCCACGACATTCTGCTTCTGGCTGCCGAGCTTGGCGATGCCCAGTTCCATGACGTCGCCGGCCTTGAGGTAGACGGCTTCGGGCTTCTTGCCCTCGCCCACGCCCGGAGGGGTGCCGGTGATCATCAGGTCACCGGGATAGAGGGTGATATATTCGCTGACATAGGAGATGAGCTGGGCGACGTTGAAGATCATCGTCTTCGTATTGCCGGTCTGCATCCGATCGCCATTGACGTCGAGATACATGTCGAGATCCTGCGGGTTGCCGATTTCGTCGGCGGTCACCAGCCAGGGGCCGACCGGGCAGAAGGTGTCATGGCCCTTGCCCTTGCTCCACTGGGTGCCGCGCTGCTTCTGGTTGAAGCGTTCCGACACGTCGTTGACGAGGACATAGCCCGCGACCTTCGACAGCGCTTCCTCTTCGCTGACGAAGCGGCAGGTTTCGCCGATGACCACGCCCAGTTCGACTTCCCAGTCGCCATGGGTCGAACCCTTGGGCAGCATCACTTCGTCATTGGGACCATTGAGCGACGACAGCGCCTTCATGAACATCATCGGCTCGGTCGGGATCGGCAGGTTGGATTCGATCGCATGGTCCTCATAGTTGAGGCCGATGGCGACGATCTTGCCGATGCCCTTGACCGGCACGCCATAGCGCGGGTCGCCATCGACGACGGGGAGCGAGTCCACGTCGACGCCCTTGGCGGCGGCGAGGCTCTCGATCGTCAGGTCGGCGACGACGCCGGAGAGGTCACGGATCTTGCCCTCGGCATCGATCACGCCGGGCTTTTCCTGGCCACGCTGGCCGAAACGAACAAATTTCATGGGATCAGTCTTTCTCTGTTCAGGCGATCAGTGGGTATAGGGGCGGTGCATCGCGATGTCGGGGTTCAGGTCGACGCCGAAGCCCGGCTTGTCGAGCGCGGTCACCTTCATGCGGCCATTTTCCGGCACCGGTTCGCCCAGCAATTGCGGGTGGAACATCGGCACCACCTCCGTCGGCCCCGGATGCATCATCAGGAACTCGGCGAAGGGCGAGTTGTGGCGGGTGATGACGAAATGATAGCTGTAGACCGACGAGCCATGCGGCACGACCATCTTGCCATGGGCGTCGGCCAGCGCGCTGATCTTGAGCAGCTCGGTGACGCCGCCGCACCAGCCGACGTCGGGCTGGATGATGTCGCAGCAATCCATTTCCATCAGCATGCGGAAGCCCCAGCGGGTCGCTTCATGCTCGCCGGTGGTGACCAGCATGCCCTTGGGCACGTTGCGCTTGAGCTGCTGGTAGCCCCAATAATCGTCCGGGCTGATCGCTTCCTCGATCCACTTGAGACCCAGCTCATGCGCGGCGATGGCTAGGCGGGTGGCATAGTCGACGTCGAGCGCCATCCAGCAGTCCCACATCAGCCAGAAATCATCGCCGACCTTGGACCGCATGTCGGCCAGTTCGGCGATATTCTTCTTGAGGCCCTCAATGCCTTCGGCCGGGCCGTGGTGCAGCGCCATCTTGCCGCCGATGAAGCCGAATTCCTTCGCCTTGTCCGGGCGCGCGCCGGTGGCGTAGAATTGCAGTTCGTCGCGGACCGCGCCGCCGAGCAGATGATAGACCGGTTCCTGGCGCAGCTTGCCGAGCAGATCCCAGAGCGCGAGGTCGACGCCGGAGATGGCGTTGATGACCAGGCCCTTGCGGCCATAATATTGGGTCGAGAAATACATCTGGTCCCAGATCTTCTCATAATCGGTCGGCGACCGGCCTTCGAGGAAACGGGCGAGATGCTTTTCGACGATATAGGCGGCGGGCTCGCCACCGGTCGTCACGGCGAAACCGATGGTGCCGTCTTCCGCCTCAATCTCCACCACCAAAGTGCCGAGCACATTGATGCCGAAGCTCTGCCGCGACTGGCGATATTCGGGATATTTCGACATCGGCGTCGCGATGTGATCGTCGATCCAGTGGCCTTCGCCCTGGTCATGATAATCGGCACCGCCGCCGCGCACGGTGAAGGCGCGGACATGCTTGATCTTCGGCAACGTCACGATGGGCACGCTGAAACTCCCTTGGGCCAGACCCATCGCAAGGGGATGGGCAATAACACTTCCACCATATGGACAAAATGCGCACAACGTGGGGCAATTGAGGGGAAGAATCGCGTCCAGCCTCTCCTACACCCTTGTTTTTCTCATTTTGTGGGATAGAGTGTTAGTAGATGAGACAAAATACGTCAAACCCGGAATCGGGTCCGCGAGAGGAAAAGTCGAAGACGCAGGGGTCGCAGACCCTTCAGCGCGGGCTGGACCTGCTCGACCAGGTGATCGACGGGCCGGTGAAGCTCGCCGACCTGTCCGAGCGCATGGGCCTGACGCGCTCCACCACTCATCGCCTGGCCAATGCGCTGGTCGAGCGCGGTTTCCTGACCTTCCTGCCGCGCGAGGGCTATCAGCTTGGCCCCAAGCTGCTGCAGCTAGGCTTCCTGGCGCAGAGCCAGGCCGACGTGGTGCAGATTGCCCGCCCCCATCTGGAAGCGCTGGCCGCCGCGAGCGAGGATGTGGTGCATCTGGGCCGGCTGGACGGCGACCAGGCGCTCTATCTGGACAAGATTCCCGGCCGCCGCCGGGTCGAGATTTCGAGCCGGATCGGCGACCGCCACCCGCTGACATCGACGGGCCTTGGCAAGGCGCTGATGCTGGACGATCCGGAGGCGGGCTGGACCCGGCTGCTAGAAAGCGAGCGGGAGAACGGCACCCATGATGCCGACCCGGCCACATGGCTGGAGCGGATGCGCGGCTATGTCGCGGCCGGGCGCGCGTTCGACCTGGAAGAGAATGAGGACCAGATACGCTGCGTCGCCGCGCCGATCCGCGATGCGTCGGGCGCGATCGTCGCCGCCATCAGCCTGTCGAGCGCCGCCCAATATATGGACGATGAGCGTATGGCATCGCTGAGCGACGAAGTCCGCGCCGCCGCGCAGAAGGTCAGCGCCGATCTGGGCTGGACCCCCGGCGTCAAATCCCCCCGCCGCCCGGTGCGGCGCTAATCCAAGGAAATGCTCGCATGAAGCTGCTTGAAGGCAAGACCGTCCTCGTCACCGGCGCATCGACCGGCATCGGCCGGGCGGCCGCCATCGGCGCCGCCCAGCATGGCGCCGACGTCGTCATCAACTATGCCCATAGCGATGGCCCGGCCGCCAGCTGCGTCGCCGAGATCGAGGCGCTGGGCCAGCGCGCGATCGCGGTGAAGGGCGATGTCGCCGATCCGCAGACCGCGCAGGACTTCGTCGCCAAGGCGGTCGAGGCGTTCGGCAAGGTCGACGTGATGGTCAGCAATGCCGGCATCTGCCCGTTCCACGGCTTCCTCGACATGCCGGTCGACGTGGTGGAGCGGACCTTCAAGGTCAATCTGCATGGCGCCTATTTCATGGTGCAGGCAGCCGCGCAGCAGATGGTCAAGCAGGGCCATGGCGGATCGATCGTCGCCGTCTCCTCCATCTCCGCGCTGGTCGGCGGCGAATTTCAGACGCACTACACCCCGACCAAGGCCGGCGTGCATTCGCTGATGCAGTCGACGGCGATTGCACTGGGCAAATATGGCATCCGCTGCAACAGCGTGCTGCCCGGCACCATCCTGACCGAGATCAACAAGGATGACCTGGCCGATGTCGAGAAGCGCGAATATATGGAAAAGCGCACGCCGCTAGGCCGCCTGGGCGCACCCGAAGACCTGGCCGGGCCGATCGTCTTCCTGGCGTCGGACATGGCCGCCTATGTCACCGGCGCAGCGCTGCTGGTCGACGGCGGCATGTATGTGAACCTGCAATAAGATATTGAGCGCCGTCATTCCCGCGAAAGCGGGGATGACGGTATTCAGGAAACAGGACATCGCCGATGAGGATCGTCACCAAAGCCGCCGCCGCCCTCGCCCTGCTGGCCACGCCCCTGCCGGCGCTGGCGACGCAGCCGGGCGACACGATCCTGATCGCCAGCGATTCGACCGCGGCCAATTACAAGAAGGGCAATTATCCCCAGACCGGCTGGGGCATGATGCTGGGCTGCGGCCTGGCGCCCGAGGTGCGGGTGTCCAACCATGCGATGGGCGGGCGGTCGACCCGCACCTTCATCGAGGAAGGGCGCTGGACGAAATTGATGAGCGAGCTGATGCCCGGCGACACGGTGCTGATCCAGTTCGGCCATAATGACGCCTATCGCGCCAAGCCGCAGCGCTGGGCGCCGGCGCAGACCGACTATCGCAACAATCTGCTGCGCTTCATCTGGGACGTGCGCGGCGCGGGCGGCACGCCGGTGCTGGTGACGCCGGTGACGCGGCGCAGCTTTGGCGCCGATGGCAAGGCCAAGGCCGACTTCGTCGAATATTCCGCCGTGATGCGCGAACTGGCGGCGAGCGCCCATGTGCCGATCATCGATCTGGAAGCGCTGTCGCGCGCCTGGGTCGACCGGGCCGGGCCGGACAAGGCGAAAGCCTATTTCCTCCACTACAAGGCGGAGGACAAGATGCCCGGCTTCCCCAAGGGGATCGACGACGATACCCATTTCAGCGAACTGGGCGCGCGCAATGTCGCCGATCTGGTCGCCGGCGGCCTCAAGGCGCTGAACCTGCCGATTTCGGCCAAAGTGCTGACGAGCCGGCCGGCGCTCAAGCGGACCACGCCGCTGGGAAGGACCGAATGCCAATGACCATGCTTGACCGTCGCGGCCTGTTGACCGGTGCTGCCGTTGCTGCCGCGCTTGCGCCGATGGGCGACGCGCTGGCGCAGAGCTTTCCGCTGCCCCAGGGGTTTGTCCGCTTTCCGATCTGGCCGGGCAAGGCGCCGGGCAGCGAGCATGTGACGGTGAAGGAAGTGGAGACGCTGCGCCGGCCCGACAGCGGGCCGGACGATGGCGTGTTCGCCCATATCGTCACCCCGACCCTGACCCTGTTGCGGCCGGCAAAGCCCAATGGCGCGGCGATCATGCTGATCCCCGGCGGCGGATACAGCCGGGTGGCGATCGGCCATGAGGGCTATTCGATCGCGCGCCGCTTTGCCGAGGCGGGCTATGTCTGCTTCGTGCTGCTCTATCGCCTGCCCGCCGATGGCTGGGCCGCCGGGGCCGAAGCGCCGCTGCAGGATGCGCAGCGCGCGCTGCGGCTGGTGCGCAGCCTGGCGGGCAAGGAGAAGTTCGACGCCAATCGGGTCGGCGTGATCGGCTTTTCGGCCGGCGGGCATCTGGCCGCCTGGCTGACCAGCCGGACGCCGGTGGAAAGCTACAAGCCGGTCGATGCCGCCGATCGCGAGCCGATCAAGGCCGCCGTCGCCGCCTATATGTATCCGGTGATCCAGATGGAGGGGCCGTTCGTCCACAAGGGGTCGCGCACGCAATTGCTGGGCGAGAATCCTTCGCCCGAACGGATGCGTGCCTATTCGCTGGACCAGGATGTGAGCGCGCAGACGCCGCCGGTGTTCCTGGCCCATGCGATCGACGATCCGGCGGTGCCGGTCGACAACAGCATCGCCATGCTGGCGGCGCTGCGGGCGCAGAAGATCCCGACCGAATGCCATTTGTTCGAAAATGGCGGCCATGGCTTCGGCATCACGGCCCAGGCCAAATCAGCCGCGCCCTGGCCCGATCTGTTCCTGGCCTTTGCCAAGAGGCATGGCGTGTGACCCAGCATAAGGTTGCCCTGTTCGTCACCTGCCTGGTCGACATGATGCGCCCGCGCATCGGCTTTGCCGCGATCCGCGCGCTGGAGGCGGCGGGCTGCGACGTGATCGTGCCCGAGGGCCAGACCTGTTGCGGCCAGCCGGCGCTCAACAGCGGCGACACCGATCATGCGATCGCGCTGGCGAAACAGACGATCGTCGCGCTGGAACCCTATGAAGCGGTGGTGGTGCCGTCGGGGTCGTGCGGCGGCACGATCCGTTGCCATTATCCAGAACTGTTCGAGCATGATCCCGCATGGCTGCCGCGTGCGCAGGCGGTGGCGGCCAAGACATGGGAGATCATGGCCTATCTGGACGAGCAATGCGGGTGGAAGCCCGAGGGCGTGCAGATGGAGGCCAAGGCGACCTATCATGACAGTTGCTCGGGGCTGCGCGAGCTGGGCGTCAAGGCGCAGCCGCGCCGGTTGCTGAAGCCGATCGCCGGGCTGGAGCTGACGCCGCTGGCGGGCGAGGAGACCTGTTGCGGTTTCAGCGGCACCTTCTGCGTCAAATATCCCGCGATTTCCAACGCGATCGTCGGCGAGAAGGCGGACGCGATCGAGGCGACCGGCGCCGACCTGCTGCTGGCCGGCGACCTCGGCTGCCTGATGAACATGGCGGGCAAGCTCAACCGCCAGGGCAGCAAGGTGCGGGCGTTCCACGCGATCGAACTGATCGCCGGCATGGGCGATGGCCCGGCGATCGGGGAAGAGGCATGAGCGGCGCACCGGCCGAAGCGACCAGTTTCAAGGACCGCGCCGACGCGGCGCTGGCCGACCGCATCCTGAAGGTCGCGGTCGAGCGGACGGCAGGCACGGCCGAGGCCAAGCGCGCGGTCGCGGTCGACGCCTTTCCCGATTTCCAGGCAGCGCGCACCCGTGCGGCGGCGATCAAGGACCATGTCGTCGCCCATCTGGGCCATTATCTGGAGCAGTTCGAGGCGAACGCCATCGCCGCCGGGGCGAAGGTCCATTGGGCGCGCACCGCCGACGAGGCCTGCGACATCGTCATCGCCCTGTGCAAGGCGGCGAAGGCCAAGAGCGTCGCCCGCTCCAAGTCGATGCTGGGCGAGGAGATCGGCCTGCCCCATGCGCTGGCCGAAGCGGGCATCGGCCGGGTCGAGACCGACCTTGCCGAACATATCATCCAGCTGGCCGACGAGCGGCCCTCACACATCATCTGGCCGGCGATGCACAAGACCCGCGAGCAGGTGTCCGCCCTGTTCAAGGCGAAGCATCGCACGCCGCATGAGGAAGAGACGATCGCCGCTATGGCGGAAAGCGCGCGGCGCGAGCTGCGCACGCAGATGCTGGGCGCGGATGTCGGCATTTCCGGCGCCAATTTCCTGATCGCCGACACCGGCGCGATCTGCACTGTCACCAATGAGGGTAATGCCGAGCTGTCGCTCGTCCCGCCGCGCGTCCATATCGTGACCGCCGGGATCGAGAAGATCGTGCCCAGCATGCCCCATGCCGTGCATATGCTGCGGATGCTGGCGCGGTCGGCGACCGGCGCGGCGTTGACCCAGTACACGACCTTCTACACCGGCCCCAAGCGCCCCGGCGACCGGGACGGGCCGGAAGAGATGCATATCGTGCTGGTCGACAATGGCCGCACCCAGATGCGCGAGGAAGGGCTGGCCGAGATGCTGCGCTGCATCCGCTGTGGCGCCTGCATGAACCATTGCGTGGTGTTCCGGCAGATTGGCGGCCATGCCTATGGCGGCACCTATCCGGGGCCGATGGGCGCGGTGCTGACCCCGGTGCTGGACGGGCTGAAGCAGAGCCGCGATCTGCCCAATGCCTGCACCATGAACGGCAAGTGCCAGGAAGTGTGTCCGGTGCGCATCCCGCTGCCGACGCTGCTGCGCGGCTGGCGGGAGAAGAGCTGGCGCGAGGGGCTGGAGCCGCAATCCTTGCGCGCGGGGCTGGGCCTATGGGCCTGGGTCGCGACCCGGCCACGGCTCTATCGGATCGGCACCAGCATGGCGGTGCGGGCGATGCGGCTACTGGGCAGCAAGGGCTGGATCAGCAAGTTGCCTCTGGCGGGCGGCTGGACCCGCTATCGCGACATGCCCAAGCCGGCGGCGCAGACCTTCATGGAGCAATATCGCAAGGAAAACGGCCGATGAATGCGCGCGAAGCCATCCTCAGTCGGCTGAAAGATGACAGCGACATTGACATAGCGGCGGAGGCTGCGGCGCTGCTCGGCACGCCGGAACGGCCGGCGGTCGATGTCGCCCATGTCGAGGCGGAATTTCTGGCGCGGCTGGCGCTGCCCAGCGTCAGCGCCAGTCATGACGTTATCGAAACGATATCGGATCTGCCCGCTGCGGTCGCGCGCTATCTGGACGCGCAGGGCGAGGCGCGCGCGCTGTGCCTGCCGCCCGACCCGCGCCTGTCGGGCTGCGACTGGAGCGGCTTTGCCCTGCATCAGGGCGCCGCGCCCGACGAAGCGGCGGCGCTGGCGATCGCGCGCAAGGGGATTGCCGAGACCGGGTCGCTGGTCTTCGAGACCAGCCCGCAGGCGCCGATGCTGCCCAATTTCCTGACCCTGCACCATCTGGTGCTGCTGCGCGTGGCGGACATCGCCCCCTGGCTGGAGGAAGCGCCGCTGGCCGGGCCGCAGCCGCGCGCCCATTATTGGGTCACCGGCGTGTCGGGTACGACCGATATCGAGGGTACCTATGTGCGCGGCGCCCATGGCCCTCGTTTCCTGCACGTCATCCTGTTACGCGGCGACTTTCCTCATATGTCGGAACAATAGTCCACATTCCGGGAAAACAGGCTTACATTCGCCGCCTGCGCCGTTATAAGCTTCCGCAAAGTTTAGATGGAGATTTCCGATGTTCGACAAGACCTATTATGCGACCCACCCCGACATGATGGAGTGCGTGTCGAACGAGGAGCTGCGGGATCGCTATCTGATCGGCGGGCTGTTCCGTGACGGCGAATGCGTGCTG